>JAYGEF010000251.1:0-3587 GCA_046582535.1 Alphaproteobacteria bacterium | reverse complement strand
TCGATCTGTCGAAAATCGAGGCCGGAAAGACCGAACTGCGGGATGAGGAAGTGGATGTGCCGGCGGTCCTGCAGACCTGCCTCACGCTGACCGAACAAGGCGCCAACGCGGGAGATATTGAGGTTGTTTGCAACATCGCATCTGGCCTGCCGACGCTCTTCTGTGAAGAACGAAAACTCAAGCAGATCGTCATCAATCTGCTTTCCAATGCGATAAAATTCACGCCGCGCGGCGGCCGCGTAATGGCGCGGCTTCGAATTGGATCGGACGACGACTTTGAAATTCAGGTCGCCGATACGGGCATCGGCATCGCCTACAACGACATTCCCAAGGCTTTGGCACCCTTCAGTCAGATCGACAGCGCCCTCAATCGAAAGTACGAAGGTACCGGCCTCGGTCTGCCCCTGACCACGGCTCTGGTCGAGCTGCATGGCGGATCATTGACGCTCGAAAGCACGGTCGGCATCGGCACCACGGTTACGGCGCGGTTTCCCGCCGAGCGGGTCGCCTGGCGAACCGCCCCGGCCGAGGATAGCGTCAGCGCGGCAAAGTAAGACCGGCCCGCGACCCGATTGGCCATTTCCGACGCATAGAGCTGACCATGGAACGTTGACCGTGGCGCACGTTGAGGTCATGGGCAACGGTGGCCACATCGATCAACCGTCTGGCGGGCCCTTTCGGGCAACGGATAGGCCATGAGTTCCCCCATGGAACTGGAATATGGGTGACGATACGGTCTACCATACGCGCGACCAATAGGGGGACTGGGATTGGCCGAGAAAACCTACGACGCGATTATCATCGGCGCCGGCCATAACGGCCTGATATCGGCGGCCTATCTGGCCCGCGCCGGGCTCGATGTGGTCGTGTTGGAGCGTCAGCCCTATATCGGCGGCGCCGCGGTCAGCCGCGAGCTCTACGACGGCTGGACCTATTCCAGTTGCTCCTATGTGTGCAGCCTGATGCGTCCGGAAATCATGCGTGAGCTCGAACTTTCGCGCCACGGCCTTCAGATCATACCCTCCGAGGGCAAGGTCACCATGCTGACCAACGGCGACAGCCTGGTCGCCCACAGCGACCACGACATGTTCCGCCGCGAGATCGCCCGTCACTCGGCCCACGACGCCGAGGCCTACGATCGCTACAGCCGCGACGTCAGGCGCAAGTGCCGCTACATCCGCCCCATGCTGTTGCAGACTCCGCCGGACCCGACCTCGCTCAAGCCCCGCGACCTCATGGGCATGTACCACATGGGCCGCCATTTCGCCGACCTCGGCGAAGCCGAGATGTACGAGGTCGTCCGCTTCTGGACCATGAGCGCGGCGGAATATTTGGATGAATATTTCGAGACCGACCTGATGAAGGCCCACCTGGCCGGCTCGGGGATTATCGGCACGGCGCTGGGACCCTGCTCGCCGGGCTCGGCCTATGTGTTGCTGCACCACTACATGGGCGAGGTCGATGGCCATATGGGCGCCTGGGGCTTCGCCCGGGGCGGCATGGGCGCGGTCTCCGACGCCATCGCCAGCGCCTTCCAGGAAGCCGGCGGTGAAATCCGCGTCGATGCCCCGGTCGATCAGGTCATCGTCCGTGACGGCCAGGTTGAAGGCGTCGCCCTGGTCGGCGGCGACGAGGTCCGGGCCAAGGTCGTGCTGTCCAATCTCGACGTCAAGAACACCTTCCTCAATGTTATGGATCCAGGAGACTTGCCCGCCGACTTCCTCCACCGGGTCAAGCATTTCAAGGCCCGGGGCTCATCGGGCAAGCTCAACATCGCCCTCGACGGCGTGCCCCACTTTCCCAGCATTCCCGAGGGCTGCAGCGAATTGGTCGGCGGCGATCTCGGCCTGCTCGGCACCATGGAGGAAGTCGAGCGCGCCTATGACGACTGGAAGGAAGGCCGCTGGTCGAAGCGGCCCTTCCTCGACATGATGATCCCCAGCCTGATTGACCCGACCATGGCGCCGCCGGGCAAGCATTACATGTCGGTGTTCGTGCAGTACGCCCCACCGCACCTGGCCAACGGCGTCTGGGACGACGAAAACCGCAAGGCCTTCGGCGACACGGTGGTCGATCTGATCAGCGAATTCAGCCCCAACTTCAAGGACCTCATCCTCGATATGGAGGTCCGTTCGCCCCAGGACATCGAGGACGAGGTCGGCATCACCGAGGGCAACATCTTCCACGGCGAGCTGACCATGGACCAGTTGCTGTTCAACCGCCCGATACCGGGCTACGCTCAATATCGCGGTCCGGTGGCCGGCATGTACATGTGCGGCTCGAGCAATCATCCCGGCGGCGGCGTCATGGGCGCGCCGGGGCTCAACGCCGCGCGGGAAGTGCTCGGCGACCTGAAGATCGCGAGCTGACGCCATGGCCCAGGCTTCCCAATTCGACGCCATCGTCGTCGGCGCCGGCCACAACGGTCTGACCTGCGCCGCCTATTTGACCCGGGCGGGCCGCCGGGTCGCCGTGCTCGAGGCCGCCTCCCAGGTCGGCGGCGCCGCGGTCAGCGCGGAATTCCACCCCGGCTACACGGTGTCGTCCTGCGCGCACATTCTGCACCTGCTGCACCCCAAGGTGCTGGCGGACCTGCAATTGGCACGCCACGGCCTGCGCTTCTCGACCACGGACATGGCGACCGTCGCTCTCCATGAAGACGGCCGCCACATTACGCTATCAAGCGACGAGTCGGCGACCAGCGCCTCCATTGCCGCCCATTCCGAGACCGACGCCCGCGCCCATGGCGATTTCCGCCGCCGCATGCTGCGTTTCGCCGGTGTCCTGCAGCCGGCCCTGGTAGCCAAACCACCGCGCCTCGCCGGTGACTGGCGCGACAAGGCAAGCCTCGCCAAACTCGCCTGGGGGGTGCGCAAGTTGGGCCGCGAGGACATGCGCGAGTTCCTGCGTATCATCGGCTCCAACGCAGCCGATGTGCTGGACGAGGCCTTCGAATCCGACTTGCTGCGCGGCGCCTACGCTCTGGATGCCGTCCTTGGCGCCAAGCTTGGCCCGCGCTCACCCAACAGCATGCTGACCTTGTTCTACCGCCTCGCCGGCGAACAGTCGGGCAACCGCGGACATTTGGCCCACCCGGTGGGTGGCATGGGCGCGGTGACCCGGGCCCTCGCCGGCGCCGCCTCGCGGGCCGATATCCGTACGGAGTCAGTCGTCACCCGGATCATCCTGGAGGACGACCGCGCCTTGGGTGTGGAACTGGCGTCGGGCGAGCAACTGTTCGCCCACTGCGTGGTGTCCGGCGCCGATCCGCGCGCTACGTTCCTCAACCTGGTCGGGCCCGAGCATCTCGATACCGGCTTCGTGCGCCGCATCAAGAACATCCGCATGGGCGGCGTGGCGGCCAAGATCAACCTGGCCCTCAACGGCCTGCCGGCGTTCAGCGGCCTGGACCCATCCGAACTCGGCGCCCGGCTGCTCATCGCGCCCAGCACCGATTACGTGGAGCGCGCCTTCAACCACTGCAAATACGGTGAGTTCTCGGAAGAACCGGCCATGGAGATCACCATTCCCTCGGTCCATGATGGCAGCCTGGCGCCCGACGGCGGCCATGTGCTGTCGGCGGTGGT
>JAYGEF010000193.1:0-2084 GCA_046582535.1 Alphaproteobacteria bacterium | reverse complement strand
TTGTGATGGACCCGCTGGTCGAGGCCCGGCTCCGTATCCGCCGCGACCGCGACAGCCGGATCACGCGACTGGACGGCAACGTCCATGAGCGTCACCGTGCGGTCGGTGCCGATCACCGTAAAGACGCCATCGGCAAATTCCAGGTCGGCCTCGGCGGTCTCGAGCACATGGGCGGCGATGCCCTTGGCCTTTTCGATCACCTGGTCGGCGGCCACGGCAATGGCGCTGCCGCATACGGCCAGAGAGCGCGATCCGACGGTGCCGACGCCGTTGGGGATCACATCGGTATCGCCCTGGACCAAGCGGATCTGACCGAACTCAACACCAAGGCGCTCCTCGACAATCTGGAGGAAGACGGTTTCGTGGCCCTGACCGCTAGCCTGGGTGCCCACGTGAACCTCGATGGCGCCATCTGCCGTGAAAATTATGGCCGCCTCCTCCGCGTCTTCGCCGCCGCAGCTCTCCACGTAGATGGCCATGCCGATGCCACGCAGCCGGCCACGGCCACGCGACCCGTCGCGCCGGCGGCTGAAGCCGGCCCAATCGGCGGCGGCCTTGGCATCGTCCATATTTCGCGCGAAGTCAGCGGTCTCGAATGAAAAGCCCGTGGCCGAGGTATAGGGCATGGCGGACAACGGCACGAAGTTGAGCCGCCGCAGGTCGGACGGATCCATGGCCAGGTCCCTTGCCGCCGCATCAACCAGACGCTCGATGGTGTAGGACGCCTCGGCACGGCCGACACCGCGATAAACGTCGACCGGCACCGTGTTGGTGTAGACCCCGTCAACACTGACCGATACGGCGGGAATGTGGTAGGCGCCGGTAATCATCGGAGCCGAGAACTCGGTCGGCGCCGAAGGGCCGTAATTCGACGCGTAGGCGCCAAGATTGGCGATGGTTTTCAGGCGAACCGCGAGGAAACGGCCATCGCCGTCCATAGCGAGCTCGGCGTGGCAGACCTGATCGCGGCCCTGGCTGTCGGAAATGAAACCCTCGCCGCGCTCGCACACCCACTTGATCGGGCGGCTCAACGTCTTCGCCGCCCATACGGCAAGCGCCTGCTCGTGGTAAAGGGCGTAGCGGGTGCCGAAGCCGCCGCCGACGTCGGGGGTAACGACCCGAATATCATCCTGCGCCACGCCGGGGACCACATTGGTCAGGGTTTCCTTGAGGTGGTGGCCACCCTGGTTGGCGCAGGTCAGGGTGTAGCGCCCGCCCTCGAACACCGCCAGGGCATTGCGCGGCTCCATGGGGTTGGAAACAACGCGATTGTTGACCAGATCGACAGTAACCACATGGCGGGCGGCGGAAAAGGCGGCGGCGGCGGCGTCTTCATCACCCAGGTGCCAGCGATAGGCGATGTTGCCAGGCGCTTCGTCCCAAATGGTCGGCGCGCCGGGGACTGCCGCGCCCGCTGTGTCGGCCACCGCCGGCAACGGCTGATAATCGACCTCTATGGCCTCGGCGGCGTCCTTGGCCTGGGCCAGGGTTTCGGCCACCACCATGGCCACCGGTTCCCCGACATAATGCACCCGGTCTTTCGCCAGCAGGGGCCGGACAGGCACGAACATGGGTGAGCCGTCACGATTTTTCACCGGACCGGCGCAAGGCAGTGTGCCGAGACCGGCGGCATCCACTTCGGCGGCGGTATAGATTCCGAGAACACCGTCCAGGGCCCGCGCTACGCCGCTGTCGATTTCTCCAAGCCTGGCGTGGGCGTGGAGCGAGCGCAGGAACACGGCGATGGCCTGATTGGGCAAGTTCAAGTCGCTGGTGAATTGTCCGCGCCCGCACAGCAGACGCCCATCCTCATTCCGGCGCACCGCTTGCCCGACACCAAACCGCCCCATCTCCGTCTCCTCAGGTGACCCGTCAACAAGAGACTATGATAGGGCAGAGCAAGCGCCCCGGCCATGGCGGTGGTCAATCGGTATGTGGGAGTCTCGGACAGAGATACGGGGACCGGCGAGACACCGGCCCCCGTTAAAGTCTTGGGGTTCGAAACAGTAACTAACGACCACACTACGCCGACGGCCTTTAAGAATCAGTGACGGGCGTGACAGCGCGGCGAAATATCGTCACGA
>JAYGEF010000113.1:0-1948 GCA_046582535.1 Alphaproteobacteria bacterium | reverse complement strand
ATGGGCCTGTTCCGAAACCCGGGCGATGATCTCGGCGCCAATGCCGCACGGCGCGTGGGCCTCATGCACAATACACAGCCGCCCGGTGCGCTTGACCGAGCTGATGATGGTGTCGCTGTCGAGCGGGCTCAGGCTCATCACGTCGATCACTTCGGCCTCAATGCCGTTCTCCTCTGACAGACTGTCCGCTGCACTGAGCGCCGCGCGCACCATGGTCGAAACGCCGACAAGGGTGATGTCACTTCCCGACCGCCGCACTTCCGAGCGGCCGATAGGGAGAGTGAAATCCTCGCCATCCTCCGGCACCTCGCCGGATGAGCCGATCAGGCGCTTGGCAAACAGGCAAAGCACCGGATTATCGTCGCGGATGGCGGACTTGAACAGGCCCAAGACATCGCGCGGCGTGCTCGGCGTCACCACTTTCAGGCCCGGCACCTGGGCGAACCAGGCGCCGAGGCTCTGTGAATGCTGCGGCCCGGCATTCACGCCACCCGAGCCAAACGTGTACACCGTGAGCGGCACCGACACTTGGCCGCCCAGCATGTAACGTAGCTTGGCAGCCTGATTGACCAGTGGGTCCATGCAACAGGTGAGAAAATCCTCGAAGCCGATCTCGACCACCGGACGCAGACCGGTCATCGCCGCACCGACGGCGGCCGAGACAAAGCCGTTCTCGGCAATCGGCGTATCGCGCACCCGCATGGCGCCGAATTGCCCGTAGAGGCCACGCGTCTGGGCGAAGATACCGCCGCTTTCGCCGACATCCTCGCCCATCACAATGACGTCTTCATCGCGCGCCATTTCCTCGCGCAGCGCCCGGTTGAAGGCCTGGTAATATTTGAGTTTGGCCATCAGGCGCCATCCATCTCGACGTAAACATTGGTCATCAAACCATCCGGCGTTGGGTCGGGCGCCAGTTCGGCGAATGTAACCGCATTGGCGATGGCGGCTTGCTCATCCGCGTGTGCCGTTGTGAGCACCGCTTCAGCCACGCCAAATCTGTCCTTTAACAGCGCTTCAAGGCGCAGGATCGGATCGCCCTTCTTCTCCGCTTCGGTCTCGCCGTCGGGCTTATAGACTTCCGGGTCGCCCTCATAATGGCCGTGCCAGCGATAGGTCTTGCCCTCGATCAACGATGGCCCCAGCCCGGCGCGGGCGCGCGCTACCGCCTCGGTCACGGTTTCATAAACAGCGAGCGCATCGCCGCCATCGATGGTGACGCCGGGCATGTCGTAGGCCGGCGCCCGGTCGGCCACATTGGCGACCGGCACATGGGTCTCGTAGGGCGAGAGCTCGGCATAGCGGTTTGATTCGCAAAAGAACACCAGCGGCAGACGCCACAGCGAGGCCATGTTCATGGCTTCGTGGGCGACACCGGCGCCCGATGCGCCCTCGCCGAAAAATGCCACCGCGACGGCGCCGGAGCCCTTGACCTGTGCGGTCAGAGCGGCGCCAACGCCGAGCGGCATGGACTGGCCGACAATGCCGTTGGCGCCGAGCATGCCGACCGACACATCGGCGATGTGCATGGAGCCGCCACGGCCTTGCGAATAACCCGCCTGCTTGGCAAACAATTCCGCCATCATTCGCTTGGCGTCGCCGCCCTTGGCCAGGCAATGGCCATGGCCGCGGTGGGTGCTGGTGATGTAGTCGGTTGCCGCCAGGGTGGCGCACACGCCCGCCGCGCAGGCCTCCTGGCCGATCGAGAGATGAATGAAACCGGGCAACTCGCCGGCCTTGTATTTGGCCGAGGCCGCTTCCTCGAAATAGCGGATGCGGCACATGGTGCGGTGCATTTCCAACACGGTCTGCTCGTTCAATTCGGCCATTGAGTGTTGTCCTTTAGCAGCCCATTTGGCGGGCGATATAGAGTTGCTGGATTTCGTTGGTGCCTTCGCCGATCTCGAGGATTTTCGCCTCGCGGTAAAAACGGTTGACTTTGGTGTCC
>JAYGEF010000108.1:0-3347 GCA_046582535.1 Alphaproteobacteria bacterium | reverse complement strand
GAGGCCGCCAATGCTGACGATCGCCCAGACCATCATGCGATAGCCGAAGATGTTCCGCCGGGCGTGAACGCTGATCAGGTCCGAGACGATGCCGAAGGCGGGCAGGGCGACGATGTAGACCTCGGGATGGCCGAAGAACCAGAATAGATGCTGGAACAGGATCGGGCTGCCGCCGCCGTACGCCAGCCGCTCATTGAATTCAATGATCGAAGGCATGAAGAAGCTGGTGCCGAGGACGCTGTCGAAGGTCATCATCACGGCGCCCACGAACAGCGCCGGGAAGGCGAGCAAGGCGAGCACCGTGGCGGTGAAAATGCCCCAGACTGACAACGGCATGCGCATCAGGGTCATACCCCGGGTGCGGGCCTGAAGCACAGTGACCACATAATTCAGGCCACCCATGGTGAAGCCGATAATGAACATCGCCAGGGAGATCAACATTAACAGAATCCCCCCTTCCGACCCGGGCGTGCCCGATAGAATGGCTTGCGGTGGATAGAGCGTCCAGCCGGCGCCGGTCGGCCCGCCGGGCACGAACCAGCTCGCCACCAACACCAGCACGGCAAGCAGGTAAATCCAGTAGCTCAGCATATTGACGTAAGGAAACACCATGTCGCGGGCGCCAACCATCAGCGGAATGAGATAGTTGCCGAAGCCCCCGAGGAACAGCGCCGTCAGCAGATAGATCACCATGATCATACCGTGCATGGTGATGAACTGGTAGTAGCTGGCCGGTTCGATGAAACTGAAGCTATCAGGGAAGCCCAGTTGCAGGCGCATCAGCCAAGACAGCACCAGGCCGACCATGCCGATGGCGACGGCGGTGAACGAATACTGGATGGCGATGACCTTGGCGTCTTGGCTGAAGACGTACTTCGTAATAAAGCTCTTCGCATGGTAGAGCTCGACTTCCTCGACTTCCGCGGGCGCGACCAGTTCAGCTTCGTCAGGTGCGACAGTGACCATTAATTCACCCTCTTCAGAATTTTCTTGTTAGGTTTTGTTGGCTCGATGTTCATTGTGTGTCCGTGCTCGTTGCGGGCTGCGCCGCGCTCTCGCTAACGCGAAGTTCAGCATCGCCGCCTAGGTCCCGCCCGGCTTCGGCCATTAGCTCGGTAAACGTCGATTGTTCCGCGAGCCAGATCTGGTAGTCCTCCGGCTCGTCGACGACAACAGTGCTACGCATGAGATAGTGACCGGTGCCGCATAACTCGAAGCAGAGAATGTCGAAGGTCCCGGTCCGGGTCGGGGTCAGCCAGACGTACGTGATTGTGCCGGGAACCATATCCATCTTGGCTCTGAACTCCGGCACGTAGAAATCGTGTAGGACATCGATAGCGCGGAACAGTAATTTGACCGGCTGGCCCAATTGCAGGTGTAGGTCATCGCCCTCGATCAAGACATCGTCGTGTCCCGCGGAATCGTTCATGTTTATGCCGAACGTATTGTCGTCGTCGAAATTGGCGATGTCGGAGGTGCCCATCACGCCATCGGCGCCGGGATAACGGAAGCTCCATTGCCACTGCTGGCCGACGACCTCAACTTCGACCGCGTCGTCGGGCACGGTGACGAACTGACCCCAGACAAACAAGCCGGGCGCCAGCATGATCGCGACGCCGAGCGCGGTCAGGCCGGTGAGCCAGAGCTCGAGCTTGGTGTTTTCCGGTTCGTACTCCGCCCGGCGGTCCGCTTTGTAGGGGTAGCGAACGATGCAATAGACAATAAACAGCATGACGCCGATAAATACGATGCCGGTAACCCAGAACGTGAGGTCGATCGTGTCGTCGATATAGCCCCAGTTCGAGGCAATTTCCGTCCACCACCACGGGCTGAAGAGGTGGAACCCCACCGTACCCACAAGGACCAGGAACAGCATGATCGCTACAAACGCTACAAACATTCTTCATTCACCCCAAATACATCACACTGTTCTCGGCGCTAGGCCTAGGCCCCACGTCCGGCAACAACGCCGATGTTGGTTCTATCGAAACCCGAGTTCATTCGCTCTTCAATCACATCGTAGGAGGGACATCTTGTCCCGAAGGACCCCGACCATTTCCCTAACCGGTTAACTTTTTTCTAACGCGCCGCCCTTCGCTGAAGAAACACACATCACCTACCACCAGAACCATCGGCCCGATCAATCGTTGCCCGGCCACCCGGTTCACGATCACATGCAAATCCGAATTTCTGCAGCGTACCTTATTGGATTCGAGAGCGGGACTCAATTGCGTATTTGCCTAATCCGTGCCAATTTGAAATAGCGGGAATTTGGGCTGTGGCATTAGATTGTTCGGGGGAGCCCGGAGGCGCAACTGTGGAAACCGATAATGTGATTGACGACGCGGCTGAGCCTTCAGCGCAACCGGCGATCCGCCCGATCGGGCCGGGGGATATTAGAGAGGCGCTGGCCCGCGGCCTGGCGGACTTCGAGGCAATGCCAACCCATGTCGCCTTCCTGTGTCTGATCTATCCTATCGTCATGTTGGTTGCGGCGCGGGTTTACGCCGGTTACGACGTGCTGCCGCTGATCTTCCCGCTACTCACCGGATATACCATCGTCGGACCGCTGGTCGCCATCGGCATGTATGAGCTAAGCCGGCGCCGCGAGCGCAAGATGGATATTTCCAGGGCGCATGCTTTCGACATTCTCAAGATTCCGTCGATCGGTTCCATTGCCAAGCTTAGCGCCCTGCTGATGACGATCTATTTCGCCTGGCTGGCGACCGCATGGACCATCTATGCACAAATCCTCGGCGGCGCGGTGCCCGAGTCGATTATCGACTTCGCCTTTCAAATTCTTACAACGCCCGCCGGCTGGATGCTCGTCGTGGTCGGCTGTGGCGCCGGTTTCGTCTTCGCCACAGTGGTGTTTGTCCTCAGCGTAGTCTCCTTTCCCATGATTGTGGACCGGGGCGTCGACGTCCCGACGGCCATTCAAACCTCCATAAGGGCGGTTATGGCGAACCCCGTAGCCATGGGCATGTGGGCTTTCATTGTGGCCAGCGCCTTGTTGCTCGGCTCGCTACCGTTCTTCGTCGGGCTGTCCATCGTGCTGCCGGTCTTGGGCCACGCCACCTGGCATCTCTATCGCAAAGTCGTCGAGCCCTGAGGCCCAAAACCCCCTCGACAACCCCGTATCCCTGAACTAATAACAAAGGGTGGCGGCATCCCATAAATGACGGTTGCCGTCGTGATTCGGGGCATTGAACGAGGGGAGGGGCGTCATGTCTGATGTTCATAAAGGAACCTGCTATTGCGGCGCCGTCGAGGTTACCGCCACGGGCGCGCCGTTCGCCATGGGTTATTGTCATTGCAAGGATTGCCGCGCCTGGAGCGCCGGGCCG
>JAYGEF010000094.1:0-1635 GCA_046582535.1 Alphaproteobacteria bacterium | reverse complement strand
CGGCTTCCTCGGCGAATTGCTTTAATCTCGTCATACCATCCAACACCTGCTACGGATTCATGGCGCGCGGCAGCCAACCATCGCCAACACGAACGATCCGACGCAACGTGTGATCGGTCTCACCACCCAGAATGAGGGGCGGGTGAGGCCACATTCTGCAAAGCGAACATGAGCAGCACGATTCCGCCTAACACTGACTTCACCATTTTCTCTCCCTCCCCGATTTGAGCCCCAGGATCAGAATATCGTATAAGCCCCATCAATCACGATCGTATCACCGGTGTGATAGCGGGATGCGGGGCTCGACAGATACGCAGCGATGGCGCCGAAGTCTTCCGGGTCACCCCAGCCTTTCATGGGAACCCGGCCGATGACCCGCTCATTGAACTTATCATTGGTCTGGGCCTTCGCCGACATCCCGGAGCGGACCCAACCCGGACAAATGGAGTTGACCGATATTTTGTGACGGGCGAACTCCACCGCCATGGCACGACACATGGTGACCACACCGCCTTTCGATGCCGCATAATGTTCGTTGCGCGCTGCGCCGTGAATGGCCGCCGTGGACGCTATACCCACGAGTGCCCCGCCCGCATCGCCGGCCTTAGCCCGCTCGACCATGTGCCGGGCTGACTCGCGCAGGGTGTAGAGCACGCCGTTCACATTGACCTGCATCACCCGATCGAACTGTTCTGTATCGATATCGAAAACGCTTGCCTGGCTGGTCGACATACCGGCATTGGCAATGGCGGTATCAAGCCGGCCGAACTCATCGACGATGTCGATGATGCCCTGGCGGACCGCGACCTCGTCAGCCACGTCGACCTTTGCGGTGGCAACTTTGCCGCCAGCCTTTTCCAGCCGCGCTTTCGCCGCCTTGTTTTTCTCGACATTGCGGCCCCAAATGACCACATCGGCGCCCTGCATGGCCATACCTTCGGCCATGCCCAGGCCAATGCCGCCATTGCCTCCGGTGACCAGACACACCTGGCCCGTCAGATCGAACAGTTTGCTTGCCACGCCGCTCCCCTAAATGCCGCCGGCGAGCGCTTCGTTCACGGTCTGCGTCGATACGGCGATTATTTGTTTGTGCGCGAAGCGCCATCGGCCGTCGGGTTCGCATCGCAATCGGTCCTGGTACAGACCGCCGCCCGGGCCCGTGTCGGTCTGGGGCCCGCCCAGGTCGTTCAAATAGGTGATCGCAACCGCCTCGGCACCTTCGATCGTCACATGGCAGTTTGTCACCATGTGCTTGAATGGCGGGTTGTTGTCATAATTCCGATCGAGGGTTGTGTACATGGCACGGATCGCATCGCGACCTTCGATTGTCGTGTCCAGGTCCGGGCCGTAACCCGCGATGTCGAGTCGCGCGTCTTCGGTGAACAGATCCGCAACCGCGTCAGACTGGCCGCGGTCATGAGCCAGGGCATAGTCCAGAATCGTCGCGCGTACGCCTTCAATGGCTTCCAACTCGTGAATGCGCGATTCCAGTCGTTCGATGCGCTCCTCCAGTTCGCCGCTCATGATTGGGCTGATGGCATCCGGTCGTTCGATCATACTGACTCCGATTCTGTCTGACAGGTGGCCACCGCGTCGGCAAATTCCACTATCGCTTCTCCAGGCCGTGCTGTTCGA
>JAYGEF010000066.1:0-14656 GCA_046582535.1 Alphaproteobacteria bacterium | reverse complement strand
ATCAAATCCGTGAAGGTTCCCCCCACATCGACGCCAACCGCCTTGAATTGTTCGCTATCGCTCATGCCGCAATCTCCAAACCTTCAACTGTCGTAACCGACGATCCCTGCAGGGACAGCAAGGCCGCCAAATTCATTGTCCGGGCCACCGCCAGACCCCGCTCCAGCGCCAAGGCCACAGTCTCGGGCGACAACGGTCCGACATTAACCGTGACCAACCGGTCACCCAAGTCGCTATCCGCGTCGAGCCTCGAGGCCGGCTGGCGGAGAATCGCCAGGTCGTCCACCTGGACCGCGTTGGCGATCAGGGTCGCCGCCACATCGGCCTGGGCCGCCGATCGGGCCAGCACGGTGACTGAATCGGCGATGCCAAGGGACAGGCTGCGGCCGCGCCAGCCGCTGGTGGCAATGCCGCCGACCGCCGCCGTGACATCGGCGAAGCCATCCAATGCCGGAGCCGCCCCCAGGGTAACGATACCGGTGCGAAATGACTCGCCCGGCGCCAAGTGGATGGCAATATCGCCGCCATTGTTGACGTAGGCGCGTTCAAGCCTCGCGGCCGCCGTCATAGCCGCCAGCACCTCGTCGGCCACGGCCCCGGCAACCGCCGCCATGGGGGTGACGAACACGTTCCGGTGGACCTCACAAGCCGCTTTCATACGCCGCGCCACAGACCCCGTAAGGGTCGAGCCAGCGGGTTCGCGAAGCAGCGGCAATTCGTCGACCAGTTCAACAAGAATAGTCTCGAATCGGCGCCACGCCGCGTCATAGGCCGCGACGACCTGATCCGGGGCGCCAAACGCCTCGATAATCAGGTCGATAGGCCCATGCTGGAAATGCCAGCGCCGGCCATCGGCCAGCAAGGCGCGGCACGGCGTCATCATGCGCCCACGCCCATGAGCGGCGCGCCGGGCCACGGCGCCTGGTCGTGCCAGCACAGGGACATCAGGCGGTCGGTCTCGGCGATGTCGGCCAACTGTTGCACTGCATCCATATGGCCGCCCATGGCGGCGTAGTCGTCGAGCCGCAAGGTAAACTCGATGGGCGCCACCAGGGCCGGTGTCGGCACGTAGCCGAAGGAATTCGCCGGCATGGTGGTGACGTCGACCATGATGGTGATGCCGCCGCCCGGCCAGATATAGACCGGCGCGCCGCCGCAGCTGACCCGGGTCAGGGCGTCACTGACCGAACGGGTCAGCCGCACCGGATTCTCCGTCACCCCGGCACGCAAACTGCCACCGGCCCCGGCCATGAACAGCACCGTGCTGAGCGCCGGCTCGCAGTTCTCGCCGATGCGGTCAACTACCACCTGAAGCGGATCGGGCATGGCCTCGGGCACCGGCGTCAGGTCGTCGTCGAGCACAAAATAGGCGGCGTCCTCGCCCGTCGTGCTGACCATGAGCAGGCGCAGGCCAGGCCAGGCCACCCTGGGATTAATCTTCTCGATGATGGTCAGCGGATCGGTCACATCGGTGCCGCCCCAGCCGGTGCCCGGCTCGGCCACTTGGAAGTAGCGGCCCGGCGTCGACTTGCGGCCGCGCACCCGGATGCCAGCCAGGGCCATGCCGAGGAATTGCCCCGCCTGATGTTCGCTGAAAACGCCGGTGATGTGGTCATCGACGACGATGACCTCGTCGGCATGGCCGTGCCATTGCTTGGCGAAGATGCCGATGGTCGCCGAGCCGCAGCCGACCCGCATTCGCTCTTCCACGGCGCCATCGACAATCGGCGCCTTGCCCGCCGTGAGGTTAAGCGCCGCGCCGCCATCGATGGTCAGGTCTACGGTCTCGCCGCTGCTCATGGCCAACATGGCGTCGCAGGTTACCTTGCCTTCGCGCTTCGAACCGCCGGTCAGGTGATGGACGCCGCCGAGGGACAGCATTTGGGAGCCGTACTCCGCCGTGGTTACATGGCCGATCTGTTCGCCATCAGCCCGCACCGCCGCGGTCTCGGGGCCGATATAGCGGTCGGTATCGATCTTCACCTTGAGGCCGCAGTAACTGAAGATCGCCTCGGAGACCACGGTGACCATATCGACGCCACGGTATTCGCTGGCAACGATGAAGGGCGCCGGCTTGTAGTCGGGATAAGTGGTGCCCGAGCCGATGCCGGTGACGAAGGTGTCCGCGCCCGGCACCAGGGAGCCGTCCCACTGGCCAGCGCCGAAGGGCACCAATTTACCGTCCTGATCCGCCACCCGCTGGGTCACCACGAAGGGATCGAGGCGGGTTAGCACGCCATCCACATTGGCATAGCGATCGCAGGCGCCGTTGCGCCCACGCCTGACACGGCACAACACCGGGCAGGCGTCGCAGACGATAATGTCGTCGCTGGACATCAGCCGGAGTCGTTTCTGTGGGCCAGGATCGCCGCGCGCAGCCGGTGTGGCATCATGGGCGCCTGGCGCACCCGTACGCCGGTAGCCTGGTAGATAGCGCCGAAGATGGCCGGCGCCGTGGGCACAAGGGCCGGCTCGCCGATACCCTTGGCGCCATAGGGACCGAGGGGCTCGGGGTCCTCGATCAATATGGTCTCAATGGGCGGCACATCGCCGACCGTGGGGATGAGATAGTCGTGCAGGTTGTCGGTGCGCCCGGCGACGTACTCCTCCATCAAGGCCATGCCAAGACCCTGGGCGATGCCGCCATGGATCTGGCCCTCCACCTGGATCGGGTTGATCGCCCGGCCGATGTCGTGGGCGGCGACAATGCGCAGGACCTTCGTGGTACCGAGTTCCGTATCGACCTCGACCTCGGCGATCTGGGCGGCGAAGCCGAAGGTGGCATAGGGATCACCCTGGCCATTCTCGTCGAGCGCACTGGTCGGCGGATCGAAGGTTCCCTCCCCCGCCAACACATCGCCGCGATCATCAGCTGTCATGGCAAGCAGGTCTATCGCATGGACTGTATCGCCTTCCCGCACTTCGATAACGCCGGGCTTGATCGTGATGGCAGCTTCGCCGCCAACGTTGGCGAGGCGCAGGATCCGGGCTCGCAGATCTTCGCCGGCAAGCTGGGTCGCGCGGCCCGACACGAAGGTCTGGCGCGAGGCCGAGGACTTGCCCGCATCGGCGGTCAGGTCGGTATCGCCCATAATGTATTGCACGGTGTCAGCGGCCACCCCCAAGGCATCGGCGGCGATCTGCACCATGATGGTATTCGGTCCCTGGCCGATATCGACGGCGCCGTTGTACAGCATCAGCCGGCCCTCGCCGTTGATGGCCAGACGCATGGTCGACGGGTTGGACATCGACGTGTTGCCGCAGCCGTACCACATGCAGCCGATGCCGACGCCGCGTTTCAGCACATCCGAGCCCAGGTTGAAGGTCTCGGCGGCGGCCCGCGCATCCGCCCAGGCCGGGCGCAACGCCTCGAGACACTGATCGAGCCCGGCGCTGGCCTCCAGCACCTGACTGGTGGCTGTCGGCTGGCCCTTGCGAATGGCGTTGATCAGGCGGAATTCCAAGGCATCGATACCGGCGGCCTCGGCCAACTCATCGTAAAGCGCCTCGTGAGCAATGGCGCATTGCGGCACGCCGAAGCCGCGAAACGCGCCGGACGGCGCATGGTGGCTCATGGCCGCCAGGCTGGTGTTGTGCACATGGGGCACGAAATAGGGACCGGTGGCATGGATCGGCACCCGGTCCGCCACGGTCGGTCCCCAGGAGGCATAAGCGCCGGTGTCGAAATCGCCGTGAGAGCGGTAGGCAACGATTTCGCCGTCTTTGTTGCAGGCCGCCCGAGCCCAGACTCGCGATGGATGGCGCTTGGTTGACGACACCATGCTCTCATGGCGGTTGTAGGTACAGCGCACCGGCCGCTTCAGCAGCCACGCCGCCAGGCCCACCAAAGGCTGCACCGCGACATCGAGCTTGCCACCGAAACCACCGCCGCAGGCCGAGGGAATGATGCGCACCGCGGCATCGTCAATGGCGAGAACAAGAGCCACGGACTCGAGATCCATGTAGGGCGCCTGAGTGGCGGCGGTGATCTCGATACGGTCGCCGATGCGGCGCGCCCAACCCGACTCGGGCTCGATATAGGCGTGCTCCACGAACGTGGTTTCGAAGTTTCCCTCGGCGATAAACGGCGCATCGGCAAAACCGGCTTTGGTATCGCCTTTGATAACCCGGCCTTCGATAAGCACGTTGTCCGACGTGTCCGGGCGCACCATGGGCGCGTCCTCGGCCAGGGCGCCGGCGATGCCGGATGCGGCGGCGAGCGGTGACCAGGTGATGGGAACCTCATCATCGCCGATCGCGTTGATGGTCGCCTTGTCGCCGACCAGGGCGACCACGGCCTCGCCGCGAAAACGCACCTCGCCAGGGGCCAGAACAGGCTGGTCCTTACCCTCGGGATAAATGCCGAAGGCATTGAGGCCAGGCACATCATCGGCGGTCAACACCGCCGCGAGACCGGGGAATTTGGCCCGCAACGGCGCCATGTCACCAAGCGTAAAAGTCGCCCGGACATGGGTCGAGCGAACCGCCCGCAGCCACAGCGCATCGTCCGGCGCCTGGTCAGCGCCATACATTTCGCGACCATCGAGCTTGGCCATGCCATCGACCTTGCCCATGGGCGCGCCAACCGCGGCGCCAACCGCCGGCGCATCCAGCCCGGAACCCCCGGAAACGTCGAGCACCGCATCGATAATCTTACGATACCCGGTACAGCGGCACAGCACGCCGCCAAGGGCGTCCATGGCCTGTTGCTCGTTGGGCGTGGGGTTAGCCACCAGCAACGCCTGGGCCGCCATGAGCATGCCCGGCGAACAGATGCCGCACTGGGCCGCGCCATGGCGTTGGAATGCCATCTGCAAGTCCGCGATCTGTCCGTTTTGGGCAAGACCTTCGACCGTAACCACTTCCCACCCCTCGGCCTGGGCCACGGGGACCAGACAGGCGCAGACCGGGTCGCCGTCGAGCAACACCGTGCAGGCGCCGCAATCGCCGGCATCACAGCCGACCTTGGTGCCGGTTAGCCCCAGGTCCTCACGCAGCACATCAGCCAGGCGAGTCAACGGCGCGGCGCTGGCCTCGACTTGGCTTCCGTTGACGGTGAAGTGCACACTCATTGCTCACCACCCAACGCACTGAGACCCCGGCGAATCAGAGTCAGCGTCGCATCGAACCGATAGTCGGCGGTGCCGCGCAGATCGTCGATGGGGTCGAGCACGCCGATGAGATGGCAGGCGTCGGCAACCTCGCCCAAGGCCTCGTGCAGGGGCGCGCCGACCAGCGCTGCTTCAAGGGTGGCGAGCCGCCGGGCCACTGGCGCGCAGGCGCCGACGGCGACGCGAGCAGCGCTCACGCGTCCCGCATCGGACTCGATGACCAGGGCGACCATGACGATGGAGATCACCTGATAGCGCCGCGCGCCGAGTTTGAGGAAAGCGCTTCGGGCCCCGGGCGCCGGTTTGGGAATGGTAAGGGCGACGACCATTTCATCGCTTCTGCGGACGGTCGCGCGGTTGCCGGTGATGAATTCGCCCAGGAGAATGGAGCGCTCCCCCGTGGCGCTGGCCAAAACCACCGCGGCGTCGAGCGCCAGCAGATTGGGCGCGCTATCGGCAGCCGGCGAGGCATTGCAGATATTGCCGCAAACCGTGCCGGCGTTTTGGATCTGCACCCCGCCAACCTCCCGTGCCGCCAGTTTCAGGCCATCAAAACAGCGCGGCAGGTCGGCGCTGGCCACATCGGTCCAGGTGGTCAGCGCCCCCATACGCCAATGATCGCCACGGTCTTCAATAGCGCGAAGGCCGTCGATGGCGCTGATGTCGAGGACGTCATCGTCAAGCGGCCGACCGACCCGCGCGGGATAGAAATCAGTGCCCCCGGCGACAATGGAAAGCCCGCCGGCACGCAGGGCATTGAGCGCCTGATCCAGTTCATGCGGTCGTAAATAGACGCCCACGGGACAACCGGCCTCCATTTTTTGGAAATCTTACCCGGATCGTTTGTATACAAACAAATTAAATATTACCGCCGCACCGAAACCAGTGCAACAGTCACGTCAGGCGAGACAGCAGGTCAAGCACGGTTTTGCGCTCCTTGGGTGCGAGCGGCGCGAGTGTTTTATTCGTGGTCGCCTCGCCCACGGCAACGGTTCGGGCCAGCAATCGCTCGCCGCTGGCGGTCAGGCGCCACAGGGTGCGACGGCCATCGGCCGGGTCGGCCTGGCGGCTAATGACCCGGCGTTTGTGCAGCCGCCCGATGACGCCCTTCATGGTCGCCGGGTCCATGGCCGTGAGCCGGCCCAGGTAGTTCTGCGACACTTCGCCTTCATCGCGAATTTTGGCCAGGGCGGCAAACTGGGTTGGCGTCAGGCCGTGTTCGGCGAAGTTGGCCATGAAGATGGCGCTGGCACGCTGATGGGCGCGGCGAAGCACATGGCCGATCTGTTCTTCGAGAACGTAGTCATTCTTGGCCATGGCCGTGTCCGATGCCCTATTTTCCCTGAATTATCACGACGTCGCCGTTGGAAGAACTGACGCGCATGGCTTTCAGATCCTGATACGCCGGCGAGTCGTACCACGCCTTGCAATCGGCTTTGGTGGGAAACTCGAGAATCACCGTATGACCCGCGGTCCATTCGCCCTCGAGCACTTCGTAGTCGTGATCGACGGCCAGAACCTTGCCCTTGTATTTGTCGAACACCTCGTAAAACCGTTTGCCGTATTCGCCGTAGACCGCCGGGTCCGTGACGTCGATGTTAGCGATGAAATAAACGGCCATGACGGCAGCACTCCTCTATGACAAAGGACTCGGTGGCACTCTCCGGTGGCAATTTGAAACTACCACCAGTCGGGAAGCTCAGCGTAGCGCGGGACCGCATCGTCCGTACAGGACCAGGATACGCGGGAGGACCAGAAAATCCGGGCCTGCGGTTGCAGGCTTGGCGCTTGATCGAGCGAGCCGGCGGGAACCACGACCTCCCGGCCACTGCGCGTGTGGTGGGGCAGTGGTGAACCGCAGTGGCGGCAAAACGTCGTCGCAAAACTTCGCGCCGACGGGAGATCATAACGAACCGTGGAATCCCGCCCCGATGTCCACTCGAAATGGTCCGGCGCGACATAGAGGTTCGTCGCATGACCACTACCGGTCGCCTTGCAGCATCGCGAGCAATGGCAATGGGCAAACCTGAGAAACGGCGCTGTCACCTGGTAGGAAATAACCCCGCAGAGGCAGCTGCCTTTGAGAATTACGTCGGCCATCGCCAATGATATCAAACCCTTCTCAGGTGGCAAACCACCTCGACATTGTAACCATCGGGATCAAGCAGGAACGCCGCATAGTAGTGCGGGTGATAGCGGGCGCGAAGTCCGGGCGCGCCGTTGTCGGTTCCGCCGGCAGCCACACCGGCGGCATGGAACGCGTCGACATGGGCCGGCGATGCGGCGTTGAAAGCGACGTGGATGCGCGGTGTCATGGGAGCGCCTTCCGACAGCCAGAATTCGCCGCCCGGATCGGTAGTTTTGCCGTGTCCTTCGCGAATGCCGTAACCGATCGCGTCAGGATCGGTGGTAAAGGGAACATAGCCCAGTGCGCCCAGGGCAATTGAGTAAAACGCCTTGCTCTTTGCGAGGTCACGAACGGTGATCCCCATATGGTCGATCATCGGTCGCCTCCTCTAACCGAAGATGTAGATCGGGCTGGACCAGGCGAAGTGGCCGTCTTCGAAGGTCACCCTGACGTAAAGCGCGTTGTCCCGGTCAGGCACCAGCCTGATGCGTCGCTCCACTGTGACGGCGCGGTGGGGGTTTTCGTCAGGCAGGCGGAAGATACGTATTCGCCGGTCGATGCCGCCGTTGGCGAAGATCAACTCGCCGCGGCCGATGTCGGCGATTGAGATGGTCTCCTTGACCAGGGCGGTATCGATGGTGAGGGTCCCGGCCATGGGGTCTTCAAGCACCGCTTCGAAGCCGCCGAAGCCGCCGGTGGTCAGGGCCACCCAGTCGAGGCGGCTCCGACCCGTCTGCTCGAAGCGCTTGTCCTGGCTGTAGCGGTTGATGGGCGTCAGCGCCTCGAAGCTATTGCCGGTGATTTCGGCGTGGCCGTCCCAATGGGTCTCGCGGCCCCGGCCCCGGTATTCAGAACCTTCCCACAGAACCCGGATGCGCCGGCCCAGTTCCGCTTCGCCATAGGGCCGGAAGACTTCAACGGTCTCCAGGCCGTTGCGGATATCGATGCGCTCGATAGGCGACGGGCCGTGGACATCGATCCGGAACGTCACCTCACCGTCGTCCGAACGAAGAATATCGCCCATCATGGCCTCGCTCGCCGGCTCGGAAGTCACGTCGCCCATGTTGGGGTCGTCGGAGAACAGTTCCGCCGAATTGTCGAACACGGCGCGGGTGTCGAGCACCACCCGGCTGCCGGTCGTGCCGTAGTGGTGGCGCGCCTTCAGGCCCGCCATGATGCCCGCCCGGGTGAATTCCGGCGCCAAGACGCAGGTCAGCCCGCCGTAGGAGCCGAAGCTGGTCGCCCCCGGATGCGAGGCGCCGGGCCGCCCCTTGTGGCCGTCGGAATTGGAGACGATGCCCACCCGATAACCTTGTTCGAAGGCATCCTCGATCAGCCACTCGAAGGTGCCCCAGGCGGGATGGACCTCGACGGCTTTCTCAAGGCGCGCGTCATGAGCCATTTTGATGTCGGCGTAGCGCCCGCCGATGTGGGCGAAGACCGTGCAGTCCTCGCCCTTGAGCGCCTCGAACAGCTCGGCTGCTGAATTGGCGTCGGTGTGGAGATCGCTGAGGTCTTCGACCAGGGCGTGGGACGAGCGATGGATCTGGCGGCCTTCGTGCATGTGCAGCACGTTGCGGTCGCCGCCGAGTCCAGTGTTGCCCGACCGCTCCCAGCCGGGGAACACAATGAACTGATTGTCTACCGTGAACTCGGCCGACAGTTCGTTGAGCGTGGCCCAGAACGCGTTGGTGATCTGGAAGTCGTTGCCCTGGTGGACGCAGATGTCGAGGAACGCCTTGTCACGGGCGAACTCATAGAAGTCGCGCGCCGAGTTGGTCCCGATGGTCTCCTCGGATTGGCCGTGCAGATCGCCCCAGTAGGGCAGCAACGAGGCTTCGGTGGCTATGCGGCAGGGGTTCGAGCGGGCCGCCACGGCGCCCTGATCATCAATCAATTCAACGGTGAGGTCGCCCTCTTCCGCGACCGTCAGGTTATCGAGGATCAGGCTGAACGCACCGGTCTCGAACGTGACGGAGTCCGGCAACCCCGCGACAGCCATATTGGCGCGCAAGGCAAAGCGCTGATCGCAGAGGTCCGACGGATTGCCCCAGCGATCCTCGCCCTTCAGGCACAGGCGGAACGGCGTATCCACGGGCCGCTGGGTCGGCAGGATGGCTTTGAACAGCACCGGTGGTCCCGGGACGATGGCGATGGTCGGCTGCTCGGGCAACACCGCGTAGTCGCAGGTGGCGATGGCGTCGGTGAGGACGCGAAACTCGAAGGTCTCCTCGCAGAACGTCTGGATGCGAATACCCGGCGACCCCTCGCGTCGATCGCCGAAGCGCACGATGATCTGGTCGCCTTGGCGCAGGAAGCCGCGAACCACCTTGATATAGAGTGTCTTGTCCCACGGCCGGATGTTGTCCTTGGTGTCGTAGTCGATATGGAGGACGGCGCCGTTGGTCGCCTCCACGGTGGTGTAATTGGGCGCCTGCGGGTCGGTTGCCTGGGGCCGTCCCATGTCGGAGGCGAAGCGGTGAACCACCTTGATGGAACCGCTGTCGTCGATGCCGAAATAGCCCGCCGTGTAGGTCACGGTGAACGACTGGTACGAACCGGCTTCGAACCGCCCGGTGGGCGACACCGTGGCCGAGCCCATTTTCTCGGGAAGATAGGTCGAGTGGGGCATTTATCGATGTTCTCCTACGCGTTCCTAGAAGTGCGCTACGCCGCCAACGCCGCAATCACGCCGTCGAGCAGCGCGGCGGACTTGGGCCGGGCCATGACCCGCGCGAAACAATCGCCGACAGCGGGAAACTCATCGGCCAGGTCGCGGGTCGATCCCAATCCATAGTTCACCCACAGCGCCATGTGGAGGTCGAGCAGACTGAAACGCTCGCCCAGATGATAGGGGCCGTCGGCTTTGAGAAATCCGTCGAGCACGGCCCAGCGCTCTCGCGCCATCGCCCGCGCGGCATCCCGCACCCGTTCCGTATCCGCCGGATCGAGGGCATAGCGTGCGGGATAAAACGAGCGCTTGGACGGCGGCTGGATATCCCTGGTGTGGAAGAACAGGTGGCTGTAAAAGCGCCCGCGCAGAATATCGCCGGGCGGCGGCATGAGCTCGTCGAGCCCATGGCGGTCGGCGAGATAGACCATGATCGCCGCCGCCTCGTGGAGCACCTCTCCCTCGGGGGTGACCAGCGCCGGCACGTAGCCCGCCGGGTTAACGGCGAGGAACTCGGGTTTGCGATGGTCGCCGGCATGAATATCAACGACACGCAATTCGTAAGGCAGCCCAGCCTCTTCGAGTACCATCTGCGGTCCGACCGCCCGGGTGACGCCACCGCCGTAAAGCACGTACATCGGAAAACCCCTCAGCTATCACGGGCCGTGGTCGATGCCGCGGTCTGGTTGAACAATATCTTGCGCTCTTCATCGCTGGGCGGGCCGCCGCGGCGGAATTCCTTGCCCAGATCGACGGCGCGCTGCACCGCCGGGCGCTCCTTGACCGCCTGACGCCAGCGGCGGAGATTAGGGAAATCGTCGAGCGACTGGCCCAGGGGCTTGGCGATCAGTACCCAGGGCCAGCAGATCATATCGACGATGGAATAGTCGCCGACGATGTAGTCACGGCCCTCCAGGCGATGGTCCAGCACCCCCAGGCAACGGTCGTACTCGTTGGCGTAGCGGGTCTTGGAATAGGCCTCGTCACCAGGGGCATAATTGACGAAATGGCTGAGCTGCCCGGCCATGGGCCCCTGATTGCCGACCTGCCAGAACAACCACTCCAGAGTTTCGCGCCGGCCCTTGGGGTCGGCCGCCATGAAGCGCCCGGTCCTCTCCGCCAGATACAACATGATGGCGCCGGATTCGAACATGGTCACGGGCTCGCCGTCGACATCAGGATCGACGATAGCCGGCATGCGGTTGTTGGGGCTGATGGCGAGGAATTCTGGCGTGAACTGTTCGCCCTTGCCGATGTTGAGCGGCACCAGATTGTATGGCTCGCCAAGCTCCTCGATCATGATGGCGACCTTCCAGCCGTTGGGCGTCGGCCAGTAATAGAAGTCGAGCATTGGCCTCACCCCGCCTCGTCGGTGGCGACGACAGCATCGGCGACCAGGGCGTCGATGTCAGCCGCCGCGAAGCCGCTGGCGGCCAGCACGTCGCGGCTGTGCTCACCGAGACGGGGGCCGCCGAAACGATGCTCCGGCGCGGTTTCCGAGAACCGGGCGGCGGGCCGTGCCTGACGGACGCGACCGGCATAGGGATGGTCGGTCTCGACCACGGTCTCGCTGGCGACGAGTTGCGGATGGCTGGCGACATCGCGGCGGCGCAGCACCGGGGCGCAGGGCACGTCCTCGGCCTCAAGACGGGCGAGGCATTCATCGCAGGTCAGGCCGCGCAAGCCTTCCTGGGTCACCGTCAGCCGGTCGTTTAGGTTGTATTGCCGCAACTCCACGGTCTTGAAGCGCTCGTCCTCCAGATAGTCGGGCCGGCCCAAGGCGCGGGACAGCCCGGCCCATTCCTTGTCCGACTGGACGGCGACACTGATGTGACCGTCTTTGGTATCATAGATCAGATCGATAAAACTTTGCGCCCGTTGCTGGTCGACTTCGGTATCGACAAAGGTCTGGCCCGACATGTCCGATGCCCACAGGAAAGACACCACCGCATCGAGCATGGAAAGCCGGATGTGCTGGCCGCCGGCGCCGCGCTCACGGGCCAACAGGGCGGCGGTGATGGCCTGGGAGCCGGCGAAACCGGTGAGCTTGTCGGGCACGATGGTGCGGACCAGACGAGGCCGCTCGTCGTCCGAGCCGGCCTGGATGGTGGTCAGCCCCGACAGCGCCTGGACCAGGGGATCGTAGACCGGCTTGGCGGCATAAGGGCCGCGCTCGCCGAAGCCGCTGATCGAGACGTATATGATGTCGGGCGCCACCGCGCGAATGGCGTCCTCGCCGACGCCCATGCGCTCGACCACGCCGGGGCGGAAGTTCTGTACGAAGACATCGGCATCGGTCACCAGCTTCATGAGCACCGCGACGCCGCGCGGGTCCTTGAGGTTGAGCGCCACCGAGCGCTTGTTGCGGTTGTTGTTGAGGAACGAGGCCGAAAAGCCGCCATGGCGGGTCGAGACGCCGCGGGTATGGTCGCCGCCCCTGGGGTTCTCGATCTTGATCACGTCGGCGCCCTGATCGGCGAGGATCATGGTGGTCAGCGGGCCGGATACCATGGAGGTCAGATCGATGACCTTGATACCGTCGAGGGGGCCGGGCATGGGCAACGCTCCGTCGGGTCCTATTGAAATAACGTCTGACACGTAAATACCACAGGCCGGGCCATTCGCCAGCTTGTCATCGCCGGCCCCGGTGTCTAACGTCACTGGCAAATTCATCAAGGAGAGCACCATGAGTGACATCGTCAGGATCGAGAAGAACGGGCCGGTTTGGGAAATGACCTTCGACCGGCCCAAGGCCAACGCCATCAGCCAGGCGGCGAGCCGGGCTTTGTCCGACGCCTTTGTCGCCTTTCGCGATGATCACGAGGCCCGCGTTGCGATCCTGACCGGCGGCGGCGAGAAGTTCTTCTCCGCCGGCTGGGACCTCAAGGCGGCGGCCGCCGGCGAGGAAGCCGACGATGCCGACATCGAAGGCGGTTTTGCCGGCCTGACCGAGCTGTGGTCGCTCAACAAGCCGGTGATCGCCGCGGTCAACGGCTATGCCGCCGGCGGCGGTTTCGAGCTCGCCCTGGCCGCCGACCTGATCGTCGCCGCCGACCACGCCCAGTTCATGCTGCCCGAGGCGACCCTAGGGATCATGGCCGACGGCGGCGGCATGATCCGCCTGCCGCGCCGCCTGCCCCGGGCCCTGGCCAACGAAATGCTCATGACCGGACGGCGCATGGGCGCCGAGGAGGCACTGCGCTGGGGTCTGGTCAACCGGGTAGCGCCCATGGCCGAGCTGATGGACACGGCGCGGGAGCTGGCCGCGCAGGTCTGCCACTGCGCGCCGCTGTCGCTCCAGGGCACCAAGGCGGCGATCAACGCGGCCGAGCCGTTCACTATCGAAGACGCCTATGGCCATCTGCGCGGCGGCAACGTAGCGGCCTACGATGCGGTGCATGCCTCGGAAGACGCCAAGGAAGGCCCCCTCGCCTTCTCCGAGGGTCGCGATCCCGTTTGGAAGGGGAGATAATTGGCGTCAAGTCCGATGCCACGGGAGCCCCACCTGCGCGGACGCGGTCTGTTTCTCGACGTCTTCGACACGGTGAGGCAATACGATTTCGAGCCGGGCTATGTGGTTTGCACCATGCCCGCGCCGAAACGCCTGCGTGTGCAGGCCGCCGGCGACGTTATCGCCGACACCACGCAAGGATTAGTGCTGTTCGAATCCGATCACATCCCGATCTACTACTTCCCGATTGATGACGTCGCGATGGATCGCCTTGAATTGAGCGATTACAAGACCCATTGCCCATACAAAGGCGAGGCAAGCCATTACTCTCTAAAAGACCAAAACGGCGCCTACGACAATGTCGGCTGGCATTACCGCGACCCAGTCGATGGTTGCCCGGACATTGCCAATTACCTGTCGTTTTACTTCCATGACGTCGACCATTGGTATGAAGAGGACGAGGAAATCTTCGTTCATGCCCGCGACCCCCTGCGCCGGGTTGACTGCCTGCCATCGAGCCGGCGGGTTCAGGTCTTCCTCGACGGCGAAGAGGTCGCGGATTCCAGCAATGGAATATTTCTGTTCGAAACCGGAAATCCGACCCGCTATTACCTGCCCAAGGAAGACGTCCGCCGTGATCTGTTGACGGAAAGTGACTGGAAGACCCAGTGCCCCTACAAAGGGGAAGCCGGGTACTACCATATGACCGTGAAGGGCAAACGCTACGAAAACGTCGTCTGGTATTACGCCGCCCCGGTCCGCGAGGCGTCGCCCGTACAAAATCTGGTTAGCTTCGCCAACGAGTTCATGGACAAAATTCTAGTCAATGGCGTTGAGCAACCACGCCCGAAGACAGGGTTTTCCCATGGCTACAACTACCATGGCTACAAGGACTGAACCGTAATTCGATGGAAGGAACAATATGCCTAAGAACTTGCTTGTAACCGGTGGCAGCCGGGGCATCGGCCGAGATATTGCACTTAACGCCGGTGAACAAGGGTGGGACGTGGTGGTCAACTACGCCGGCAACCGCGACATGGCCAAGGATGTGGCCGCGCAAATTCGCGACAACGGCCGGCGCGCCATGGCGGTCCAGGGCGATGTCTCCAAGGTCGAGGATGTTGAGCGCCTGTTCGCCACCATTGACGACGAGTTCGGCGTCCTCCATGGCCTGGTCAACAATGCCGGTGTCGGCAAAAGCCAAGGCCCGTTCGAGGACTGCCTGCCGGAAAATCTGGTGGCGACCTTCGAGGTCAACGTCTTCGGCCTGTTCTATTGCGCCCAGGCGGCGGTGC
>JAYGEF010000056.1:0-5367 GCA_046582535.1 Alphaproteobacteria bacterium | reverse complement strand
GATTGCTATTTGATTGCTAAGCAGAAATATGGCTTAGGGATTTATTTTTAAGTCATTGAAATCATTGGTCGGGGAGAGAGGGTTCGAACCTCCGACCTCCGCGTCCCGAACGCGGCACTCTACCAGGCTGAGCTACTCCCCGACCGGGGTTCGAGGGCGCATGATATAACCCCTTCGCCCCGTGGCCGCAAGCGGTGAAGTGTGCATCTCTGGCGTTCGGCCTGCGAGCCTCCTATGGTCGGCCCTGGTTCGCCGTTTCTGGAGTAAAAATAATGTCGTCGCCGGTCATCGATTTTCGCGTCCGCCTGCCGGTTGAACTGGGGCCGAAGCTGGAAACACCGCCGGAGATCAGCGGGCGCTACGATGAGGTGCTCGATATTTCGAACAAGAGCGCCGCCAGCCTCGACGACCTGTTGGCTGCCATGGACGCCACCGGGGTTGACCATGCGGTGGTCCACGCCGAGTACGAGTTCGGCGACCCGGCCGATGCCTTGAATGCGGCCGTGGCCCGGCTTGTCGCCGACCATCCCGAGCGCTTTACCGGTATCGGCACGGTCTCCATGGCGCCTTACGACATCATGCGCGCGGTCGAGCAGATCGCCCAGTGCGCCGAGGCCGGCATGGTCGGCATCACCACGGAGCCGTCATTCTTCCGCATGGCGATCAACGACGGGCGGCTGTACCCGCTCTACGCCAAGGCCGCCGAACTCGGGCTCATGGTCTGCGTCCACACGGGCATCAATTACGGCGTTACCCATCCGATCCGCAACGACCACCCGCTGCAGCTCGACGACGTCGCCTGCGACTTTCCCGGCCTCACCCTGATCGCCTGCCACGGCGGCTGGCCCTGGGTCGCGGAAATGGTCGCGGTGGCGCGCAAGCACCCCAACGTCTACATGGAGTTTGGCGGCCTGGCGCCAAAATACATCGGCGCCGCCGGCAGTGGTTGGGAGGTCATGTACCGCTTCATGAACAGCGTCCTCGCCGGCCAGGTGCTGCACGGCACCGACTGGCCGGTCATGGCCATGGACCGATCGATCGGCGAATGGCGGGGTCTTGGCCTGAAAGACCACGTCCTCGACGGTTTATTGGGTGGTAATGCTGCTAGATTGCTAGGGCGAGAGTAGGCGCCTTTGATGTCCACCTGAAGGTGGACTGCGTTCAAGCTCCACGCAGGCTCCCGCCGAACGGTCGGCGACCCGCGGTCGCGGGCTGAAAGAAAGCAAACTGGAGTACCCCCAGCGGTCATCCTTTGACCGCCGGCAAGCGCGGCCGCGCGTCGCCGCTTATGCGGCGGGAGCCTTCGTGGCGATTGAACGCGTTTTTAACTAGTGCGCCCGCTCGATGGCGAAGTCGACCACGTCCTGGAGGATCGATTTTTCGTCGCAGTCGGGGAAGATGGCGAGGCTGTCGCGGGCCATGGAGCCGTAGTGGCGGGCCCGCTCGATGGTATCGGCCAGGGCGCCGTGGCGCTGGATCAGGCTCATGGCCCGGGCCAGGTCATCGTCGCGCTGGTCGCCTTCCTCCAGGGTGCGGCGCCAGAAGTCGCGCTCGTCATCTCTGCCCCGGCGGAACGCCAGGATGATCGGCAGGGTAATCTTGCCGTCGCGGAAGTCGTCGCCCACGGCCTTGCCCAGTTCCGCCTCGCGGGCCGAGTAATCGAGCACGTCGTCAACCAGCTGGAAGGCGATGCCGAGGTTCATGCCGTACGTATCCAACGCCTCTTCCTCGATAGCCGGGCGGTCGGCGACCACGGCGCCAATGCGGCTGGCGGCGGCGAACAGGGCGGCGGTCTTGGCCTTGACGACCTCCAGGTGGGCGGCCTCGCTGGTCTCGGTGTCGTTGGATGTCATCAGCTGCAGGACCTCGCCCTCGGCGATGATCGCGGCGGCGTCGGACAAAATTTTGAGTACCTTGAGGGAGCCGTCGGCGACCATGATCTGAAACGAACGGCTGAACAAAAAGTCGCCGACCAGAACGCTGGCCTTGTTGTCCCACACCGCGTTGGCGGTGGCGTTGCCCCGGCGCAGGGCGCTGTCATCGACCACGTCGTCGTGGAGCAGGGTGGCGGTGTGAATGAACTCGACCGCCGCCGCCAGGTGAATATGACGCTCGCCGGTGTAGCCGCAGAGCCGCGCCGCAGCCAGGGTCATCATCGGCCGCAGGCGCTTGCCACCAGCCGCAATGATGTGGCCGGCAAGCTGCGGAATCAGCGCCACCTGGCTGTCCATACGGTCGAGAATAACCCGGTTGACCTCGTTGATCTGGTCGGCAACCAGGGCGTTGAGACGATCGAGGGTCGGGCGTGGTGCACGCCTGCGTTCGGCGTCGAAATCGACTACCAGCGACAAATCCGCCTCCTATATCCTTGCGCTCGTCCGGTCGCTCCCCCACTTGACGTATCGCGGCCCCTGGAGCGAGCATAGGCGCAAGCCGCATTCTATCAGAGTAGGGAGCCGGGGAAAGCCGTTTCGCCATGGTCGAGTTGTTGCGCACGAATGATCCGGTCCGCCTGTCCTGGGTGATGGCCCTGCTGTCCGACGCCGATATCGAGTCCGTGGTGTTCGACAGTCATGCCAGCATTGTCGAAGGCAGCATCGGCGCCTTGCCCCGGCGCCTGATGGTCATCGACGACGATCTGTCCCGCGCCCGATACGTGCTCGACAGCGCAGGCGAGGCCTATGACAGTGCGCCCCCAGCCTATGATTGATAGCACCATACCAGCGGTCATCTCTATGACCACTGGCAAGCGCGACCGCGCGTCGCCAACAGTTTGGCGGAAGCCTGCGTGGCGATTGAACGCCCATCGGTCATCCTTCATGACCGATGGTATGACTCCATGATCGATGATATTACCGAGGACACTCTACTCGACGGCCGGGTCACCTTGCGCCAGCCGGCGGAGGGTTATCGCGCGGCGATTGATCCGGTGTTGCTGGCCGCCGCCACCCCGGCGGTCGATGGTGAGCACGTGCTCGACGTGGGCAGCGGTGTGGGCGCCGCCTCGTTGTGCCTGGCCTACCGGGTGAAGGGTTGCCGCCTGTACGGCGTTGAGGTTCAGCGCGACCTGGTGCGGCTTGCGGTCGACAATGCGGTTCTCAACGGCTTCAAGGGGCGCATGGATATGATGGTTGGCGATTTGACCCGGCCGCCGCCGCGGCTCGCCGCCGGCTCGTTCCATCACGTCATGTCCAACCCGCCGTTTATCGAGGCCGAGCGCGCCCGGTCGTCGCCCCATGGCATGAAGGCCATCGCGACGGTTGAGACGTCGGCCGATCTTGCCACGTGGATCGATTTTTGCATCAAGATGGTGCGCTACAAGGGCACCATTACGCTGATCCACCGCGCCGACCGCCTCGACGAGTTGCTGGCGGCCCTGCGTGGCCGGGCCGGCGGCCTGGTGCTTTACCCTCTGTGGCCCACGGCGGACGGCGGCCGCCCGGCCAAACGGGTCATCGTCCAGGCCATCAAGGGCGGCGCGGCGCCGCTGCGCCTTAGTCCGGGCCTGGCGCTTCATGCCAACGGCGGCTACACCGCCGAGGCCGACGCCATTCTGCGCGATGGTGCCGGGCTGACGCTCTAGCGCTCTCGCTCCCGTCACGAACCATTGATCAGCCGTGAGGTCGAAAGCCCTTATCTATAGGTGTGACGCCCCGGATAAGGAGTTTGAGAAATGCGATTTCTGGTTATGGTCGCCGCCATGGGCATTTTGGTGGTCATGGGTCTTGCTGATCAACCGGGGGCGGCCACCGATCAGCCCAACCCACCGACAATTCAGCTTGCCCAGATCAGCGGCGATCCCGACCAGCCCCGGCGTCATTTTCGGGTCCGCGACCCGGCCGACTTGAGCGCCGCCGAGGCCGAGGAAATCTATGGTGAGCTCAGGGGCGCCATGGCGAATATTTACGCTCTATCCGCCGATGCCTGGCATCGGCGTACAAAAATTGGCCGCGCTACAACAGCGCGCCCTACCTGTCGAAGACCCATGGCCAGCGCTACGCCAACAATTTCGCCAACCGCCTGGCCGCCGGCTACGGCGCCTTCGAGGACGCCGATACCCTGCCGGTGGGGGCGGTGGTCGCCAAGGACAGCGTCTCGGTCACCGCCTCGGGCGACATATTCCCCGGCCCGTTGTTCCTCATGGAGAAAATGACACCGGGTTTCAGCAACGCCAGCGGCGACTGGCGCTACACCATGATCATGCCCGACGGCGCCATCTTCGGCACCACCCGAGGCGAGAACGCCGAGCGCGTCGAATACTGCATCGGCTGCCACCTGGCGCGGGAGCGCTTCGACCACCTGTATTTCCCGCCGAAGGGCTATCGGAGCGCTCCTTGAGACTGACGGTTATGATGTAGTTGGTATCCACTCGGTCTTGCGACGGAATGCTAGTGAAATGATCGTTACAATGACCGCGAACCACAGGAAGTCGATGATATGCTGCCCAACCACAAATATGATGTTCAATGGCCAGGAGTTCTGTAAATTTGATGTAGCCGAGCTATCGAACTCGCCGACGAGAACTAAGAGAACAACAAGCGGAATCGACGCGACACATAAAGCCCAAAACAGTTGCCACGTAGTCCCGCCTAACTGGTTCCATGCGACATTGAGACCTTCGTCTCGCGCTACAGCCACAGCTGGAAAAATGAGGAGACAACGTACCCAGAGAACAAAAATCACGAGTATTGTCGCCCATAATCCAAACCAGACCGCTAACTGAGCATCTGAAGACAAGCCGACCACATCGTAAGGAAGGGCCTCCGCTACACTCGTAATAACGGCGATGGGCACCGAGAAAACTAGGTCGTATAGAAAAAATCTCAACTCACGGCGTCCAATGTAAAATTGGACTGCTGCAGTCGTATCTCGAACTCTGAGCAGAACGTGGCGGTGCCACCCAACCGCAAACACGCTCCAAATGAATTCATTCGCAAGGCTGTCTATGTAATACTAAACATCAATGCCATGCTTCTCTAGCGCTGGAGCATACGGCCCTCCGTGACGCGTAAATTCAACAGCCCAAAGAATGGTTGAAAGTGCGATCGGTATCGTCGCCAACGCGAAGAACGGTTTGAGATTACTGAACACGAACACGTATGCATCCGCGACCGTGCGCCATACGGAAAATTCGTTATCAGTCGGCATTTTGCAATCAAGCCCCAGGTTCGTGAAAACCGTACTTGTATTCAACCCTCAAGGGAACTGCGATTCGTCGGTCTACCGTCTTGCCGGACGCGCAATTCTCGCCCCCTGACCCGCCCGGTGCTTGCGCCCGCAGGCGTGCGGCTCTAAAACAAGCCATGTTTGGATTCGGTCTGCAAAAGCTCCTTGTGCTCGCCCTGCTGGTTGGCGCCGTTTGGTACG
>JAYGEF010000051.1:0-9986 GCA_046582535.1 Alphaproteobacteria bacterium | reverse complement strand
AGGCCATCGAACTTTTCGTCGGCGACCTCTTCCCACGGCCTGTAGAACGCCAGCATATGCTCGGCCGAGGTATTGGTCGGCGTGTAGCTCGAGGTCTTAAGCAACTGGAGTTCAACCTGTAGCGGCGTCGCACCGATGACCCGGGCGAGTTGGGTCTCGGTCTTGATCTTCGCCGGCATCAGATTCAACAACGCGATGCGCAGGGGGCGGATATCCTGACAAATAGCATCGTGCTCACGGATCAGGAGGACACCCTCATCCTCAAGAATTCGCTGGGCCGGCAGATTATCTGGAATCTTGATGGGCATCAGATATCAATCGATTCACGTGGTGTTCACAGGCGCATGCGAAGCGTCGCTGGTCAGGGCAATATAGGACCAAGAATCTATACCCGCCACCGTTGCCCCGGCAATTTACGTTACAGTAGGTGTATATAGAGCGTCTTCAGACAATACAGGGCCATTTGATGGAGGCATATGATCGTTTTGGGTAGGAGCGGCGCGCAGACCGATGCCACAAGGGACATACCATGGCATCGGGCAAGCGCCACGGCGCGCGCCTAACCACGGATTAAGGGGACGCGGTCAAATGGCTCCATATTGTCTGAAGCCGCTCTAGTGGTGAATACCTAGGTTTTCAGGGCCGCCAATGTCAACGTTTTCTTTGATTTTGGGGGTTCGCGGGGATACAACTACCGCTCCCTTTTCCAAGCCCAAGTCCAAGCCATGACCGCTCCTTCGCGATCGATAGACGACCTGCGCGATGACATCGACGTTATTGACGACGAGATGCATGAGTTGCTCATGCGCCGTGTCGATATCGTCGAGCAAATCGGCGCCTTGAAAAAGGCGGCGCCGGGTGATCTGGCCATACGCCCGGCCCGCGAGGCACGTATTTTGCGTCGTCTTGTGGCGCAGCATCGGGGCCGCTTCCCGGCGCCGGTGGTGGTGCGTATCTGGCGCGAGTTGATTGCCGCCACGACACGGCTCCAGGGCCCGTTCAGCATCGCCGTACACGCCCCTGAGAAATCCGTCGGCTATTGGGATGTGGCCCGTGACCAATACGGCTCGGCAACCAAGGCGACGTTGCACCGCACCGCCAATCCGGTGATCCGCGCGGTGGTCGACGGCACTGCCACCATCGGCATTCTGCCCATTCCTGCCGAGGATGACGCCGCGCCCTGGTGGCCGCATCTGATATTCGACAGCGCCATTAGTCCCCGTATCATCGCGCGTCTGCCATTTATCGAGCACAGCGACCAGCGCTTCGAGGACCTCGGGGCTCTCGCCATCGCCCTCACCGAGCAGGAAGCCAGCGGCGACGACGTCTCCTTCATTGTTGTCGAGGCCAGCGCCGGGCTTAGCCGGGGCAGCCTCAAGCAGGCGTTCGACGCCAGCGGCCTGCCGGCCACCGATATAACCGCCTGGAGCGAAACCAAGAAGGCGCCGACCCAACTCCACCTCGTGCAAGTCGGTGACTTCGTCGGCGTCGGCGATGTCCGGCTGGATGCCGCCGCCGCCAAGCTCGGCGACCAGATCACCCGCTTTGTCGGTCTCGGTGGCTATGCGGTGCCCATCAGCAAAGCACAGTCCGGTGGTGGCTGATATGGCCACGCCGACGCCACGGTCGGGGATTCTCGACATTACGCCCTACATTCCCGGCGGCTCGATGGCGCCCGCGGCGCCGACGCGCCCAATGGCCCGCCTGGCCTCCAATGAATCGCCCCTCGGCGCCTCACCCCTTGCGGTTGAGGCCTACAATCAGGGCGCCAATCTTCTGCACCACTACCCCGACGGCGCGGCCAGCGCCCTGCGCGCGGCCCTGGCCGAGCATCATGGCCTCGACGCCGACCGTATTGTCTGCGGCGCCGGCTCGGATGAGTTGCTGTCCCTGATAGCGCGCTGTTATGCCGGCCCCGGCGACAACGTGGTGATGAGCGAGTTCGGATTTTTGGTCTATCCCATCGTCACCATGGCGGCCGGGGCGACGCCGGTGATCGTGCCCGAACCTGATCTTCGGTCCCATATCGATGGCTTCATCGGCGCCGCCGACGACAACACCCGGATCGTCTTCATCGCCAACCCCAACAACCCGACCGCAAGCTATGTCTCGGGGGCGGAAATCCTGCGCCTGCGCGAAGGCCTGCCAGCCCACACCCTGTTGGTGGTTGACGTGGCCTATGCGGAATATGCCGGCGTCGATGATTTCGACAGTGGATTTTCCATGGTCGAGGACCATGACAACGTGGTCATCACCCGTACGTTCTCAAAGATTTTCGGCCTCGCCGGCCTGCGCCTCGGTTGGGCCTACTGTCCGGCCGCCATCGCCGATGTGCTCAACCGGGTGCGTGGGCCGTTCAATGTCACCGGTCCGGCCCTGGCCGCGGGCCTGGCCGCGGTTGGCGACCAGGCGCACGTCGATCGGGCGCGGCGTCACAACGACCGCTGGCTTCCCTGGGTCGCCGACGAACTAGCAAAGATCGGCCTGACGGTCTATCCGAGCGTCGCCAACTTCCTTCTGGTGCGCTTTCCCGAGCGCGCCGGCCAAAATGCCCGAACCGCCGACGCCGCCAATGCCCTGCTTCTGGAGCATGGCCTGGTGGTGCGGGAAATGGGCGGCTACAAGCTGCCCGACTGCCTGCGTATCGGCATTGGCCTGGAAGACGACATGCGCCGGCTGGTTGATGTTCTGCGCGAGTTCATGGCGCCCTAAGTCATGACGGAGAAACCCCTGTTCCAGCGCGTCGCCTTGATCGGCATCGGACTGATCGGCTCGTCCCTCGCCCGGGTTATCCGCCGCGACGGACTGGCCGCTCACGTGGTCGCCTGCGCCCGCCGCGATGAAACCCTGGCCACCGTGCGCGACCTCGACCTCGCCGATAGCACCACCAAAGATCCGGCGGCGGCGGTCGATGGCGCTGATCTGGTGGTGTTGAGTACGCCGCTCGGCGCCTATCAGGCCATTGCCGAAGCCATCGGCCCGGCGCTGAAGCCCGGCGCTATCGTCACCGATGTGGGGTCGACCAAATCCTCGGTTATCGCCGACGTGGCGCCCCATCTTCCCGAGGGTGTGCATCTGGTGCCCGGTCACCCGGTGGCGGGAACCGAGAGCTCCGGCCCGGAGTCCGGCTTCGACAGCCTGTTCGAAGGCCGCTGGTGCGTGCTTACGCCGCCGCCGGGCACCGACCAGGGCGCGGTCGAGCAGGTTGCCGCTTTGTGGCGCCACGCCGGCAGCACGGTGGAGATCATGGACGCCGCGCACCACGACCAGGTGCTGGCCATCACCTCGCACCTGCCCCATCTCATCGCCTACACCATCGTCGGCACCGCCACCGACCTGGAGGACGACCTGCAAAAAGAGGTGGTCAAGTTCTCGGCCGGCGGCTTCCGCGACTTTACCCGCATCGCCGCCTCGGACCCGATCATGTGGCGCGACGTCTTCCTCAAGAACCGCCATGCGGTGCTCGACGTGCTGGGCCGCTTCACCGAGGATCTGACGGCCCTGCAGCGGGCCATTCGCCGGGGCGAAGGCGCAATTCTGGAAGATCATTTCACCCGCGCCCGCGAACTACGCCGGGGCGTTATCGATGCCCACCAGGCGGGCACCTTCAAAGCAACAGAGCCCGACGAAGAGTAGCTACTCCGGCAACACCGGCTTGAGTTTGACCAGGGGCATCGGGCCGGCATAGAGGGTTCCGTCCTGGGCGGTAAGCGCCACTTCAATAATCCGGCGGCCGGAAATCGTCTTGGCCATGATGTTGAGGAACGTCTTGGCCATGGAGGCATCGCGCGCCTTCATGGCACCGGCGGTGGCAAAGGCGTCGAGGGCATCACCATAGCCGGCGACCCGGGCCGTCAATGCCGCCTGAGGCCGCAGCAACTGATCCAGTGTCATGGTGCCTTCGGCTTCAATTGCCAGACTGCCCCATTCAACACCGAGGGACCGGAGTTCCACGGTGCCGCCGGCTTCGCTCCACGCCGCCAGGGCCGCCCGGTCGGAGGTCTCGGGCAGCGCGCCGGTCACGGTGGCGACTGCGGTAACGGTCGCGACCTCGCGGCCCAGAGGACCATCAGCGTCGGGAGTCAGGGTCAGACGGCGGGCGTCGAAAACGATCTCGATGGTTTCGCCGTCACCGCGCCAGGCCTCGCCATCGAACCGTACCAGCGCCGCCGGGCCGCGCGGCGTCATGGCGTCGATGCCGGTGGCCTCGATGATGATGTGTTGGGCCACGCCGCCCTCAAGGGTTAGCCAGGCGGCGCCGGCTTCCAGGACGGCCGTGACCTCGCGGTCGTCGCCACCGCGCCGGTAGACCAGGGCCATATCCGTCGGTAGGGTCACCGTGATCATGTTGGGTGCCCAGGGGGCCGCCTCGGCGATGATCCGATCGCCGCGCCACCACCACGCCGGCTTGCCGTTGGGCCGGGCCACGGCCGGCGCCTCCACCCGGGCAATCAGCCGTCCGGGAAAGCCACTGATGGCGACTTCGCCATGGACCACCAGGAAACCTTCGGCCCGGCGCGCCTCGGCCCATCCGGCGATGCTCTCGCGCACGGAGTTGGCGGCGAGATACCAATAGGCAGCGTAGCCGGCGGGCGTAAGGACCGCGACGGCGACGATGGCGATGAGGAGATGGCGAACGCGCATGGCACCCAGGGATATGAGGAACAGCCCGCCTTATAGACCGCTGACACCGGGCGGTCGAGGGCAAGCGCTTGCGCGTGGCCGCACCGGCGGCTAACAAGGACAATAATGACGGGCACAGCGACGAAACGAGATATTTGGGTCTTCGGCTACGGCTCGATCATGTGGCGCCCCGGCTTCCCCCATGTGGAGGCGGCGCCGGCCTTGCTCCATGGTTATCACCGGGCGTTTTGCATCTACTCGGTGCATCACCGGGGCAGCCGCGAGCGGCCGGGCCTGATTCTCGGCCTCGATCGTGGCGGGTCCTGCCGAGGCCGGGCCTTTCGCGTGGCCGCCGCCGACGCCGCGGCAACCATCGCCTACCTCGACGAGCGCGAGCTGGTGACCCATGTCTATAAGCGGCGCAATATTCCCGTGGTCATAAATGGTCGGCGCATCGAAACCGTTTGCTACGTCGCCGACCCAGGCCATGAGCAATACGCCGGCACCCTGCCCATGGCCGAGGCCGCACAGGTCATCTGGCACGGCGTGGGAGTCTCGGGCAACAACCCGGACTACCTGCGCAGCACCGTCGAACATCTCGATGAACTGGGCATCGCCGATGGGCCGATCCATCGGTTGTTGCAGGAAGTTGATGGCGTGAATACGCCATGACCGCCAACGAGAGATTGACTCACGCGCATTTCGAATGCCCGCACGACGTACACATGTCGCAGCCTTCCTGGTGGATCAGGCTGGGCATGGAGCATTTCGGACAGCGGCGGAAGCGCGAGTCCACAGTCTCGTCGCCGGCGGCCTTGCGCATGGCCTCGGCCGCCGGGGATTTAGCGTCCGGGGCGGGCATGAAACCAATGTCGATCATATGGCGCTCGATGACGTCGCCGATAGCCGCCAGGATTGACGGCACATAGCGGCCCTCGACCCACTGGCCGCCGCGCGGGTCGAACACCGCCTTGAGCTCATCGACCACGAAGGAGACGTCGCCGCCACGGCGGAACACGGCGCTGATCATGCGCGTCAGGGCCACGGTCCAGGCGTAGTGCTCCATGTTCTTGGAATTGATGAACATCTCGAAGGGCCGGCGCCGGCCGTCCATGATGATGTCGTTGATGGTGATGTACATGGCGTGGTCGCTCTCCGGCCAACGCACCTTGTAGGTGGCGCCGGGCAACTCCTCCGGGCGGCTCAGGGGCTGGGTCATGTAGACCACGCCGCCGGCCTCGAAGTGGTCCTCGGGCGGCGCCTGGGTTTTGAGCGGCAGCTCGGCCTGGCGCCCTTCATCGCCGTCCTCGGCCTTGGCTTCCAGCACCGCCCCGGTCACCGGGTTGGGTCGGTAGGTGGTGCAGCCCTTGCAGCCCATGGCGTAGGCTTGGTGGTAGATGTCCTTGAAGTCGTCGAAGGCGATGCCCTCGGCGACATTGATGGTCTTGGAGATCGAGCTGTCGACCCGCACCTGGACCGCCGCCTGGACGCGCAGGTGATCCATGGGCGTGAGATGTTCGACGTCGACAAAGGCGTCGGGCAGGGGCGCGCTGTCACCATGGAGCCGGCGGAACAGGCGATAGGCGTAGTCGCTGACCTCCTCGACGCTATGGCTGCCGTCAGGCAGCAGCAGATTGCGCCGATAGGAATAGCTGAACACCGGCTCGAGGCCCGAGGAGACGTTGTCGGCGAGCAGGGAAATGGTGCCCGTGGGCGCCACCGAAGTGAGCAGGGCATTGCGCATGCCGTGCTCGGCGATGGCCTGGCGGATATCGTCGTCGAGACCCTGGGCCGCCTCGGTAGCGAGATAAGCCTCGGCGTCGTAGAGCGGAAAGGCGCCCTTCTCGGCGGCCAGCTCGGTGGACGCCAGATAGGCGGCGCGCTGGAGGCCGTGCATCCACGCATCGACCAGCTTGAGAGAAGCGTCGGAGCCGTAGCGTGCACCGCACATGATCAACGCGTCGGCCAGCCCGGTGACGCCGAGGCCGATACGGCGCTTGGCCTCGGCCTCGCGGGCCTGAGCCTCGAGCGGAAAGTTGGAGACGTCGATGGCGTTGTCCAACATGCGCACGGCGGTGCGGGTCAGTTGGTCGAGAGCATCGAGATCGAGGGCTGCATTGGCCTCGAACGGCGCCTCCACCAGCCGCGCCAGATTGATCGAGCCCAGCAGGCAGGCGCCATAGGGTGGCAACGGTTGCTCTCCGCAAGGATTACTGCAGTGAATTTCTTCTATGTAATTCAACGGATTGCGCCGGTTGATGCGGTCGATGAAGATGACGCCGGGTTCGGCATAAGCGTAAGTCGCCCGCATGATCTTGTCCCACAACTCGCGGGCCGGGACGCTGCCATGGGTGGTTCCGTCGAAGGTCAGCTCCCAGGCCAGGCCGTCGCGCACCGCGGCCATGAAGTCGTCGCTCACCAGCACCGAGAGATTAAACATGCGCAGGCGGCCGGGCTCGCGCTTGGCGTCGATGAAAGCCTCGATATCCGGATGGTCGCAACGCAGGGTCGCCATCATGGCGCCACGGCGGTGGCCGGCGCTCATGATGGTGCGGCACATGGCGTCCCACACATCCATGAACGACAGCGGTCCCGAAGCGTCGGCACCGACCCCTTTGACCACCGCCCCCTTGGGCCGCAGGGTCGAGAAGTCGTAGCCGATGCCGCCGCCCTGCTGCATGGTCAGGGCGGCCTCCTTGAGATGCTCGAAGATGCCCGTCATATCGTCGGGAATTTCGCCCATGACGAAACAGTTGAACAGTGTCACGGTGCGCTCGGCCCCGGCCCCGGCGAGAATGCGCCCGGCCGGCAGGAAGCGAAAATCGCCGAGGGCCTGTTCGAAACGCGATGCCCAACCATCGGCATCACCCTCGGGCACGGCCAGAGCCCGGGCGACCCGCCGCCAACTGTCCTCGATGGTCGCGTCCAGCGGTGCGCCGCCCACCGCCTTGAGGCGGTATTTCATATCCCAGATCTGCAGGGAAATTGGCGCGATATCGGGCATGGGACGTCCGTTAAAAGGGGCCGGATCCGACGAGTTTAGGCGTGAGCGGAGCACAGGTCAATTTGTTCCTGTTATGTCTCGAAATAGTTAACAACGCATAAATCTAGACTAAGGCGTCATTTTAACACAGATTTTACACTTTTCGGCGCAAACGGTCCGACGGGGGAAAGAACATTAGGAGGACATATACACAGGCTTATCCACAGAGTTATCCTCAGAACCATCCCCAGAATTGTCTCCTGTCGCCTCGGCAATCAACACCGCCGTCGCCGCCTCGATTTGCTCTTCCAGTTCGACCAGGAACTTGCGGCGATCAATGCCCGGCGCAATCGGCGGCATGAACTCGATCACGATCCGGCCTGGATTCTTGATGAAATTATGGCGCCCCCAGAACAGCCCTGAATTGAGCGCCACCGGCACCACCGCCACGTCGAGCTGACGGTAGAGCGCGGCGATTCCCGGCTGATAGGGATACCGCTTGCCGGGCGTGGTGCGGGTGCCCTCGGGGAAAATGACGATCTGGTGGCCGGTCGCCAGGGCGGCGCGACAATCGCGCACCAGACCCTTGATCGCCTGGGCACCGGCCGCGCGGTCAACCACGATGGAGCCGACCATTTGAGTGAACCGGCCGTAGAGCGGCAGGTTGGTCAGTTCCTTCTTCATGACATAGGCCGGCAGCGCCAGGAACGTGTGAAAGGTGATGGTGTCCCAGGCCGACTGGTGCTTGGACGCGAGCAAGGCCGGTCCCTCGGGAATATGCTTGTGCCCGCGCACCTCATAGGTAATGCCGACCACATGCTCGAGAAGCCAGTTAACGCCTTCGGCCCAGCGACGCACGCCGGGACGGACGTCGGCGTTCCGCCGCAGCAACGACGGCGTCATGCGGAGCACGGTCAGGGTGGTGTAACCGTAGAACAGGATGTTGAACAATGCCGAGCGAAGAACAATCATGGCGCCGTCGCCTCCTGGTCCGGTACCATGGCGCTGGCCAGCCAAGCCGGGGTCACCGTGGCAACCAGGTACTTGGTGTATTCACTGGCCAGCAGCGACGCGGTTCCCGGCCACCGCCACCAGGCGTCGAGGCGCACATGGGCCGGAAACACCGGATGGGCGATCAGTTGGACATCCGGCATGACCCGGCGAAACTCCACCAGGCTGCGCGGCATATGATAACTGGCCGTCACCAGACGCAGGGACGAGAACCCTTCCAGCACCATCCACCGGGCCGTCTCATGGGCGTTGCTCCGGGTGTCCGTGGCGCTGTGGCCCAACGCGACGCAGCATTCCAGTTCCTCGGGCGCCTGGCGGAAGACACGAAGAATTTCATCGACCTCGACACCGCGGTAGACCCCCGACACGAAAAGCTTGGCGGCACGCCCCCGGGCCAAAAGTTCGAGCCCCGCGGCAAGCCGCCCGGTACCACCGGTAAGCACGGCAATGGCGTCGGTGACCGCAAGGGGTTTGTCGACGGCACGCGGCAGACTCGCGGTAAACCAAACAAAGCCGGCAGCCCACGCCAGCACCGCCACGAGCACGGTGCCAACGACCAGCCGAGGCAACCGGCCGCGCTGGCGACGCCGCTGCAAAATCCGCCTCACGAAGGAAACAATGGGCCGGGGGCCGCGTCAGATAGCGAGCCGGACCAGCCCATGATGCGCCAGTAAGCCATCGATCAGGGCATGTCCGCCAACGCCCGAAGCACCGTGAACCGGGCCGTCACCATGGCGATCGCGGCGCTCACCAATGGCAGCGACCCGAGCACCATCATACCGCCGGGGGTCAGGCTGAACCGGGGCATGAGCGGCCCTTCGAGGCCGACCGAGACCTGACCGATGACGACGAAGGTCAGAGCACCAAGGCCAAGACCGATGAGTCCGCCGCGCAGGCCCATCCACAGGGCATTGCGCTCGAAGGCACGGGCGACGAAGCCGTCCTGGGCGCCGATCAGATGGAGCACCTCGATGGTCTCACGGTGAACCGCCAGACTGGTGCGAGTACTGAACACCACGGTCGCCGCCGCCGACGAAGCGATAGCCAGAACAACGATCAGAGCAACCACCTGCAAGGTCCGTGCGGTCGCCGCAAACCGCTCCAGCCATTGGCCGTGGGCATCGACCCGGGCGCCGGGGGCAATCTCCTGGAGAGCCAGTTCAAGAGCCCGGGGATCGGGACGGGCGCCCGGCGCCACCACCACATCAATGAGGCCGGGCAATGGCAGTTCCGGCGACACATTGCCGGCGCCGAGCCAGGGCTCCAGCAAAGCCACCAGTTCATGACGCTCGAAGTGGCGGGCATCGGCGATCCCAGCGGTATCGCGCAACAGCGCCGCGGCGGCGGCGGCGCGATCCATGGTCGCCTG
>JAYGEF010000443.1:0-6974 GCA_046582535.1 Alphaproteobacteria bacterium | reverse complement strand
TGTCGGCCAGGATGGTCACGATGACGTGCCCCGGCCCCAATTCGTGCGCCAGCCTGATGGCGCCGGCGACGTTGATGGCGCTGGAACCGCCGAGGCACAGCCCGTCGCTCTTGATCAGATCGAACAGGACCGGCAGGGCCTCTTCGTCGGGGATCCGGTAGGCGGTATCGATAACCGCCTCGGCCACGTTGTTGGTGATTCGGCCCTGGCCGATGCCTTCGGTGATCGAGCCGCCTTCGGATTTCAACTCACCCGTGGTGAAGTAGCTGTAGAGCGCCGCCCCCATGGGATCGGCCAGCGCAATGCGGACGTCCGGGTTGCGGTCCTTTAGCGCCCGGCTGACGCCCGCAATGGTGCCGCCGGTGCCGATGGCGCAGGTGAAGCCGTCGACATTGCCGCCGGTCTGAAGCCAGATTTCCGGCCCGGTGGTCATATAGTGGCCGCGATAATTGGCGGTGTTGTCCCACTGGTTCGCCCACAGCACGCCATTGGGCTCGGTCTCGGCGAGTTCCTTGGCAACCCGCTCCGAGACCCGCACATAGTTCCTAGGGTCCTTGTAAGGCTTGGCTGGTTCCAATTGAAGCCGCGCGCCACAAAGACGAATCGCGTCCTGCTTTTCCTGGCTCTGGGTTTCGGGCATGACGATCAGGGTGCGATAACCCCGCGCCAGGCCGACCAGGGCGAGGCCGATACCGGTATTACCCGCGGTGCCCTCGACAATCAACCCACCGGGCTGGAGGGCGCCACGCTTCTCGGCATCCAGCACCATGTACAACGCAGCCCGGTCCTTGACCGATTGACCAGGATTGAGAAATTCGGCTTTGCCGAGGATTTCGCAGCCGGTCGCCTCCGACGCCTTATTCAGGCGAAGCAGCGGCGTGTTGCCCACAAGGGCGCAAAAATCCTTGGCTAGGTCCATGATCGTTCCATGAAATTCGAGGGCGGTCAGATTAACGGCGCGCCGCGCCGTGGGCAAGAGCGCGGGCTCTAGAGCGTCTTGCGGATCAACGGCTCGGTGCCGCACCACTCGGCGAGGAATACCGCCAGCACCCGGGTTACTTCCTTGAAGCTTTCGAGACCCACGGATTCGTCGATGCCGTGAATGGAGTCGGCTTCCGGGCCGTAACAGGTCGCCGGAATATTGCCGTAGAGATTAAAGAAGCGGGCATCGGTGGTCGCCGTGGTCGACCGGTAAACCGGATCGCGCCCGGTGACGCGGGTATGGACGTCGGCCATCATCTGCATCATGGCTTCTTCCGGGTCGATGGTGCAGCCCTCGGCCTGGAAGCCGATGAATTCCACCACCGGCGGGGTTTTCTTCATGCCGGGGTTGTTCTGGGCAGCCTCACTGATTGTCTTGAGCACGACCTCGCGAATTTCGGCCGGTTTGATGCCGGGGAAGAAGCCCACCCGCATTTTGAAACTGCATTCCGTGGGCACAGACGACGGCCACTCGCCGCCCTTGATCACACCCAGGTTGAAATTGACCGGGTGCTTGGCGCCCTCGTAGCTCTCGTGGCGCACCTGGTCATCATTCCATTCCTCCTCAAGCCCCTTGAGGGCCTGAACCAGTTCGAACGCCGCCTCGATGGCGTTGATACCGGCCGAGGTATCGAGCACATGGGCCGGCTTGCCGCGAACCAGGACACGGAACCACATGACGCCCATCTGGCCGATCATCAGGCTTTGGTCGAAGGGCTCGGGAATGATCGCCGCGTCGGCTTTGTAGCCCCGGGTCAGGCAGGCCAGGGCGCCGTTGCCGGTGCATTCTTCCTCGATAACCGATTGCAGGTAGACCGGCGCCGCCGGTTGCAGGCCCATGGTCTGCAGCGCCTTGAACGCCATGGTGTAGGAGACGATGCCGGCTTTCATATCACCGCCGCCCCGGCCATAGAGCCGGCCGTCGCGGACCACCGGCTCGTAGGGGCCGTCGGTCCACATGTCGGCCGGGCCTTCGGGCACCACGTCCATATGGCCGTTGAAGATCAGCGAGCGCCCGGTGTTGCGCTGGGGCTGATGAATGGCGACCACGTTCTCCTTGCCCTCGTAGCTCCAGTCCACCGGCGAAAAGCCCTGCTCGTCCTTGATGGTATTGATGTCGATCTCGAACTTGTCGACCATAAGGCCGAGATCGGCGAAGACCTCGGCAATATAGTTCTGGGCGGACGCTTCGTTGCCGAGGGTCGAGGGATGGCGCACCAGTTCGCTAAGCAGCTCGACTGATTCATCATAAAGCGCGTCGGCGGCGGCGATGATCTGGTCGGTGGTCGGGGTCGTGTCCATGGTGCTACTTTCTTGCAGATTATGCGGCGCGGGCGAGGGCCGAACCAAAAACTTCGGGATCGACATTGCCGCCGGAAACAATGATCCCCACAGTCTTGCCGCGGCAGTCGTACTTGCCGGCCACGGCCGCCGCCAGGGCGACAGCACCACCGGGCTCGGTAACCAGCTTGAGATAAATAAGGGCGAGGCGCATGGCGCGGGCCACCTCGTCGTCGCTGGCCGTCAGGCCGCCCGCTAGCAGGTCATGATTGATCGAAAACGTCAGTTGCCCCGGCGTCGGCGCCAACAGGGCGTCGCAGAAACTCGTGGCGTCGTCCTGGGCGCGCTCGCGGATTCCGCTGACCAGGGAGCGGGCGGTGTCGTCGAAGCCCTCGGGCTCAACCGCGAACACGTCGGTACCGGGGCAGCGGGCACGGATCGCCGTGGCGCAGCCCGATACCAGGCCGCCGCCGCCACAGGGCGACAACACCGCGTCCAGTTTGGCATCCACGGCTTCGGCCTGGTCGGCTAGCTCGCGCCCAACCGTGCCTTGGCCGGCAATGATCAATGGATCATCGAACGGCGGCACCAGGGTCATGCCACGTTCCTCGGCTATCTCGCGGCTGCGGGCTTCGCGGGATTCACTGGCCCGTTCGTAGAGCACCACTTCGGCGCCCCAGGCGCGGGTGTTGTCGATCTTGATGGCCGGCGCGTCACGCGGCATGACGACAACCGCCGGCGTGCCGGCGGCATGGGCTGCGGCCGCCACGCCTTGAGCATGGTTGCCCGAGGAATAGGCCACCACGCCGCGCTCCCGCTCTTCGCTCGACAGCTGGCTGATCCGGTTGTAGGCGCCACGGAACTTGAACGAGCCGGTGCGCTGTAAAGGTTCCGCCTTGATCAGCAGGCGACCGCCGATCAATTCGTTGAGCAGTGGTGATTCAAGCAGCGGCGTGACCACGGCTAGGCCGCGCAGCCGTTCCGACGCGACTTCTATGTCGGCATAGGTCGGACGCTCAGTGATGCTGGAGAAAGTCATCGATGGCGCTTTCACATTCGGGTTCATCCAGGAGTGGAACATGCCCGACACCGGGCACGGTGATACGGGTGAGGTGAGAATTTTCGATGGCCATGCGGTCGAATACCGCTTCGCTCAACACGTCCGACAGGGCGCCGCGCAGAGCCAATACCGGCATGCGTGACAAGGCCCGGAACGCCGGCCAGTGGGTCGGCACTGTGTCCGAGCCCAACTCCATGGCCCGGGCGATGGCCGGGTCGAAGTCGTAGCGCAGCACGCCGTCGTGGCCCTCGGTATAGGTCTGTGCCGCCAGCTTGCGCCACTGGTTATCGTCGGTCATGCCGTCGTGACGAAAAGTCTGTTTGATGAAGGTGATGGCGCTATCCCAATCGGCCTGGCGGGCGTTGGCGCGCATGTAGTCGATGATGCGGCTGACGCCGGACAGGTTGATCTCCGGACCCACATCATTAAGCACCGCGCCGGCGAGGGCGGTCGGCCGAGCCAGCGCCAAACCCATGGCGAGCAATCCCCCCAGGGAGGTGCCGATTACCACCGCGCGGTGCACATCGAGAGCCGTCAGGATATCGAGCATATCCCGAATGTAGACCCGGGGATGGTAGTTGCGCCAGTCGGAGTCGTACGCCGATTGACCGCGGCCACGATAATCCGGACATATGACCCGGCGATCGACGGCCAGACGGGGCGCCAGGTCTTCGAAATCCTTGGACGAGCGGGCAACCCCCGACAGGCACAGCACCGGGGTTCGCGCGCTTGTAGGGTCGCCGTAATCGCGGACAAAGAGGCTCAGGCCGTCCGTGGCGGTGACGTGGCGCACGCGATAATGGGTCACTCACTAGAGCCCGAGAAGTGCCGGCAGTTCGTCGAGGGCCTTGAGTTCGGCGTCGGCGGGGCCGGGCAGGCGCTCGGGCCGCTGGCCGAAGCGGTTGACCCAGGCCACCCGGAAACCGAAGGCGCCGGCGGCGTGGGCGTCCCAGGCGTTGGATGACTGGAACGAGACCTGTTCGGCGGTTACCCCCAAACGCTCCACTGCCAAGCCATAGACCGATGGGGCGGGCTTGAATATTCCCACATCCTCGACCGAAAGAATGGCGTCGAGCAGATCTTCGATGCCGGCGTTACGCACCGCGGCGGCGAGCATCTGCGGCGCCCCGTTGGACAGGATGGCGCATTTCAGACCGCTGTCCTTGAGCCGGGTCAGCACAGCCTTGACCTCGGGGTAAGCGGCAAGCTCGAGATAGCAGGCCAACAGCCGGTCGCGCAGGTCCCTGTTATCAACGCCGTGAGTCTCGAGAGCGAAGTCGAGGGCGTCGCCGGTGACCTGCCAGAAGTCCACATGATGCTGATCGCCCATGAGGCTGCGCAGCCACGTGTATTGCAACTGCTTGTCGCGCCAAGTCTGGGATACCGCATCGGCTACATCGCCGAGATCGCTGCGATAGCGACCCGCTGCCGAATGGACGTCGAACAGAGTACCGTAGGCGTCAAATACGCAGGCGCCGATGGCGCTGAAACGGGGATGTGTCATGGTCGCCCTCCCGGAGCGTTGATTCTGGTCAATTTACGGTGATTCCCCGTTGCAGATCGAGTAATAACCCGTGCTCCGGTGCCGGCCGGCCGAGGCGGTAGCGATAGATCGCCACCGCTTCCATGACCCGTTGGACGTAATTGCGGGTCTCCGAAATTGGGATCAGTTCGATCCAATCGATGATATCAATTTCTCCCTTTCGCGGGTCTCCGTAGAGCCGGACCCAACGCCGCACCCGGACCGGACCGGCATTGTAGCCAGCCAGCGCCAGGGCGTAGGACCCGTCATAATTATCCAGCAGTTTGGCGATGAACGCCCGGCCCAGGGTGAGATTGTAATCCGAATCGTTGGTCAACCGTGCCTTGCTGTAGGGCAAACCCAGACTTTTCGCCACGGCCCGTGCTGTTGCCGGCATGAGCTGCAAATAGCCCAGCGCCCCGGCGCGACTCACGGCGGTCTGATCAAATCCGCTTTCCTGGCGCATCATGGCCAGGACCAAGGCGTCATCGACCATGGAACCCGGCCCTGAACCCTGGGGCTGGTCGATCACGGGATAACCGTATTCGATCAGGGCGGTGCCCTCGCGAGCGCTGCGCCGGGCCACCACAACGGCAAACTCAGGCCTCCCGGCGGCGGCCAGCACCGCGGCCACAAGCCGTCGCTGGCCCGGCGTCGCCGCAACATCGAGAAGCCTGGCAACAAACGGGCGGAGCAAATTCTTGTGCCCGGACTCAGCCAGGGCCCGGACTACGGCGGTCAGTTCGTGGTTATTGATAGCCGCGACATCGCCGGGGTTGGGTGTCGGTGGGGGCAGCGCTTTGAACAGACCTGTGTCGCCGAGGGCGGCGCGGGCGAGCTGGCCATAGAACGTTGTGGGAAATTGCGCGGCAGCGCCGAACCAATGACGCGCCAAAACTGGATTGTTGGTCGCCGCCGCGGCCCGTCCCGTCCAGTAGGCACCCCGGGCGATGCTGATGGGATAGCGCACCGCTGTATGGAGCAAGGCGAAGTGCGGGTAGGCGACATCGGGATCGTTGAGAAAACTCAAGGCGATCCAGCCGGCCAGCCATTCGGCTTCGGAAACCGGCAGGGGTTCGTGTTGGCGATGATCATTGGCAAACTCGTAGGCTTCGGTAATCAGACCATCGGCAATGGTTCGGCGGATTTCGATATGGATTTCGCGCCACCACGCCGCCGGCTGCAAAAGATCTTCGGGCAGGGCCGCAATGATTTCGCGGGCGCTTTCGTCGAAGCCCTTGCGCCGGCGCCAGCGCAAACGCTCGTACCACAGGGAGGGATGATCGCGGAGTTCAGTCGGCACCCGGGCAATGGCGCCATCAACGCCGCCGGCAAAAGCCCGCAAGGCGATGCGCGCCTCGGCCAGGGCCCAGGTCCCGGCATCGACCCGCCGCCGCAGACGCCGCGCCGCGCCGCGCTTGCCTTGCCACAGCAGGCGGTCGAGGCGAGCGATATGGTCGTCGCCGGTCAGCTGCTTGCGATGACGGGCATAGAACGTCTTTTCCTCACTGTAGGCAAAGTTGTCATTGACCCAGGCGTCGCGCAGCAGGGTGGCCGCGGCCTGGTCATCGCCGGCCGCCATGTAAGTCTCGGCGAGCCACATTTTTCCGATACCGCTCAGCGGCGGGTAGGCGGCGAACCAGTCGGTCACCCGCCACTTGTCGGTGCTGTCGTTGATGGCGGCCTCGGCGCGGCGGCGCAAGGTCGCCATGCCGGGCCACGCAGAATTTGCCTTGATAAAAGCCGTGATCTCTTCAAACGGCGGCACGGGCTGGGCCTTGGTCAGCCTGATCCAGGCTATTACCTTGTTCAACGCCGGATGATTGCCCTTGGCGGCCAAGGCATAGGCGCGGTCCCATTCGCCGGCCTCGGCCAGAGCGAAGGCGGCGCCGTAAAGCGCATGATCGTCGGGCAGGGGGATGAAATCCTGGGCGCGCACCGGGGCCGCCAGGACCATGGCCAGGAGCAAGCCGCCTACAAGAGAACGCAAGGTTGTCACCGCGACGGTCGCTCCCGGATTCCAATCAACGTCATGATAGGCCCAGGTTACCTGAACCGACAACCATCGACGGTGACTTGCCGGGCCTAGGGGTTGCCGGACTTGGGGGTTGTCGCTATGTTCGGCGAAAT
>JAYGEF010000514.1:0-6937 GCA_046582535.1 Alphaproteobacteria bacterium | reverse complement strand
TGCGCCCCGCCGTGGTCGGCCCGAACGAGCCCGAGGCGTAGCCCTCTGGCGTCTTGGCCGGGCCGGCGTAATACACCATGTGATGTTTGAAGTAGTCGGGCAGGCCGTCGCCGGCATCGAGGCGCTCTTTGAGCTTGGCGTGAGCGATATCGCGGGCGACCACCATGGGACCGGTGAGCGACAATCGGGTGCGGATGGGATACTGGCTCAGGGTCGCGAGAATTTCGCTCATGGGCCGGGTCAGATCGATTTCGATAACCTCGGTATCCAGGCTGTCCTCGGTAACCTCGGGCAGGTATTGCGCCGGGTCGGTTTCGAGTTGTTCGAGGAACACCCCCTCGGCGGTGATCTTGCCGAGGATCTGGCGGTCGGCCGAGCATGACACGCCAAGGCCGATCGGGCACGACGCGCCATGGCGCGGCAGGCGGATGACCCGCACATCGTGGGCGAAGTACTTGCCGCCGAACTGGGCGCCGATGCCGGTGTTCTGGCAAATCTCCAGCACTTGTTGCTCGAGTTCGAGATCGCGGAAGGCATGGCCGCCTTCGCCCCCCGAGGTCGGCAGGGTGTCGAGGTAACGGCAGCTCGCCAGCTTGACGGTCTTGAGATTGAGCTCGGCCGAGGTGCCGCCAATAACCAGCGCCAGGTGGTAGGGCGGGCAGGCCGAGGTGCCCAGGGTGCGGACCTTTTCGTCGAGGAAGGCGAGCAGGGACTCGCGGTTGAGCAGCGCCCGGGTCTCCTGGAACAGGAAGGTCTTGTTGGCCGAGCCGCCGCCCTTGGCGATGAACAGGAACTTGTAAGCGTCGCCGGCCTCGGCGTAGATGTCGATCTGGGCCGGCAGATTGTTGCCGGTATTGGTCTCGGCATACATGTCGAGGGCCGCCATCTGGGAATAGCGCAGATTGGTTTCGGTGTAGGTCTTGGCGATGCCTCGCGACAGCGCTTCCTCGTCGTTGCCGTCGGTCCACACGTACTGGCCCTTCTTGGCCATGACGATGGCGGTGCCGGTGTCCTGGCAACCGGGCAGCACCATGCCGGCCGCGATATTGGCGTTTTTCAACAGCGCCAGCGCCACGTAGCGGTCGTTGTCGGTGGCCTCCGAGTCGTCGAGGATCTTGCGCAACTGGGCCAGATGGCCGGGGCGCAACAGGTGGGCGATGTCGCGCATGGCTTCGAAAGCCATCTCGGATAAGGCCTCGGGCGCCACGTTGAGCACCGTGCGGTCACCTACGGTGGTGGTTGAGACGTGGTCGCTGGTGACCAACCGCCACGGCGTATCGGTCTCGCCGAGGGGAAACATTTCCTGGTAGGCGAATTCGGTCATGGCTTGTCCTTTTGGGTCTTTGAGCAGCAACCCTATCACTTGCCGCGCTGGACGATCCAGATGCCGGACAGAATTACCGCTGCTGCGATTAAGATGGGGAGCGTAATGGTTTCATCAAGGATGAACACCGCCAGCACCAGGCTGACCACGGGCAGGCCGAACTGGATGGTGGATATGCGGGCGATGCCGCCCTTGGACAGGGCCCAGTACCACGCCACGTAGCCGAGGATCGAGGTTACGAAGGCGGCGTAGGCGATACCGCCGTAGGCCATGGGGCCAACCGCGCCCCATTCGACCCCGCCGGCGACGAACGGCAGCACCGGCATCACCACGACGCCGCCGATGGTAATGCCCCACAGGGTGGTTGGCCAGGTTCCCAGACTGCCCGACAGGCGGCCGCCGGCGACATAGCCCATGGCCACGCCGATACAGGCGAAGGCGACCACCAGATCGCCGGTGACGCTACTGCCGTCGTTTTCCAGGCCGGTCCGCGAGGCCACCAGCAGGACCTCGCCGGACATGGCGATGGCGCCGCCGAACCACCATCGGCGGGCAGGCAACTGGCGCTCGAGCACGGCGGCGAACAATCCCGTGAGCAACGGCAGACCGGCCAGGATCAGCGAGGCGTGGACCGCCGAGGTGAGGCCCAGACCGATGCTATAGACCATGGGAAAAATGACGAAGCCGCCCACGGCCGACGTCGCCAACAGCATGATTTGCGAGCGGTTTTTGGGTATGGCGCAGCGCAACAGCAACGCCATGGGCAGTGCTATCAGGGCGGCCATAATGGTACGCAATGCGCCGACCACCACCGGGTCGATCTCGTTGACCGGCCAGCTTGGTGGCGACCGGTGAGCCGCCCCACAGCACGACGGCGAGAACGGCGACCGCCAGCACGAGCTTGTCGACGGGCAAGGCGGAGTCTTCCTTTGCTGTGCTCACCGCGACCTCAATTGAGAAAAAAGGTGGATTAGTCCGACGGTACTTCCGGCACGTTGGCGGTCTGGTTGGCACGGAACTCGTCCAGGGCGGCGGCCACTTCAGGGTCGCCCAGGGCAACGATGGCGGCGGCCATCAATGCCGCGTTGATGGCGCCGGGCTTACCGATGGCCAGGGTGCCGACGGGAATGCCCGCCGGCATCTGAGCCATGGCCAGAAGCGCGTCATGGCCGCTTAAGGCCCAGCCCATCATGGGCACGCCGAGCACCGGCAGGGGCGTCAACGCGGCGATGGCGCCAGGCAGGGCGGCAGCCCCGCCGGCGGCGCCAATGATGACCTTGAGGCCCCGCTCGCGCGCCGGTTCAACGTATTCGACCACGCGGGCCGGCGTGCGATGGGCCGACATAATGCGGGCTTCACAGGGGATACCCAGTTTTTCAAGGGTGTCGATCGCGTGGCGCATGGTGTCCCAATCGGACTGACTGCCCATGATGACGCTAACGACCGGATTCTCCGACATGCGCTTTTATCCTTTGTTTATGCGGTCGCTATTATAGGCAGCCTCAATGAGCCGCCAAGGCCGAAAACGGCTCGCTAGTGGCTATGGGTTGTCTGTCAGTCGTTAGGATTTATTAACTACTGTCGGATTACAGTTTGGTCTGCGAATCTCAGTGTCCTGCCGTGGAAACGCCTCATTTGTGGCGTTAATGAGGATGGCGGACGGTATGGTTGTGCTCCCCGTCGCGGCAAAGCGGGTGATGCAGTAACGAACTGAGGAGCGTGCCGGCGGTACATGGCTATGGTTTGGAATCATGAAAATGTATGAAATTCAGATCGGATTCGCGATGGGACGTCGGTAATGGCCATTGGCCCCACACGTCCCGTCGGCGCCATGGCGCCGATTACGCGCAAACCACGGGCGGCGGCCAAGGGCGGCCAGGATTCGGCACGCTCGGTCGCCGACGTGACGTCGGTCTTGGATATTCCCGAGACTGAATTCACACCCAAGGTTCGCGCCGCCATCCTGGCGTTGATGCAGGAGGTCGAGAGCCTGCGCGAGGAGTTACGCCAGAGCAAATCGCGGGTCGATCACCTGGAACAACTGGCCGATCAGGATACCCTGGCGCCGGTCGCCAATCGCCGCGCCTTTGTCCGTGAGATGTCCCGTATCATGGCCTTTGCTCAACGCTATGGTTCGTCGTCCAGTGTGATTTACTTCGACGTCGATGGCCTCGAGGCAATTAATGACACCCATGGTCACCCGGCCGGCGATGCGGCCTTGCTGCAAATCGCCAATGTATTGATGGAGAATATTCGTGGATCCGACCTTGTCGGGCGGCTCGGTGGTGATGAGTTCGGTGTCCTGCTGGCCCAGGCGGACCTGGCCGCGGCCAATGAAAAGGCGGTTTCTCTGGCCGCCGCGGTGGCCGACGCGCCGTTCAACTGGGACGGCCATGACTTGGCGCTGAGCCTGTCTTACGGCGCCTACTGTTTTGAAAATGACGAAGATGTCAGCGCCGCCCTGGCCAACGCCGACCGCGCCATGTACGTCAACAAACGCCAGGGCAAAGCCGGCGGCTAGGGAGCGGCCAGCCTCTCGGTACTGCTCCGCGTTTGGACGCCGTCAATCCTTCGACAGGCTCAGGATGAGGGTCGTGTTAGGTGGGTTTCGTTCCGAGTCCCTCACCCTGAGCCTGTCGCAGGGGACGTTTGCCAAAGGGCAGCCGCATTGCCTCAGGCGGTAATGTCGGGCAGCAGGGCGTTTTCCATGTTGGATATCTCATCCTTGAGATGGAGCTTTCGCTTCTTCATCCGCTGAATGTCGATCTGATCTTCCGGCGAACCGCCAAGCCGTTCGGCAATGCTGTCGTCGAGCTCCCGGTGTTCCTGGCGGAGCTCCATCAGATGCTTCTTCATCGCGTCATTATCGGTCATCGCATTCTCTCGTTGCCCAAGCCGATGCATCAAAGCTAGCAGAACTATCGACTGAACGGTAGAACCAAACACCCGTTTTTAAAGGCCGGTGCCATTGTCGATCCGGACCATTGTCGATCCGACCGGGCCATAGTAGCGTTTACCTTTAAAATTGTAATTCGACCGGGAAGGTGACCGATGGTCCAGGAACTAAGATTTCAGGTTCTCGTGCTGCCCAGCGCATCATGGGACGTCTTGCTCGAGCGCTACACCTATGTGGAGGATCTCGGCTTCGATTCCGTGGGTATCGGCGATCATTTCGTCGATTGGAACCATCCCGAGGTTCCCTGGCTCGAGGCCTGGACGGTGTTGGCCGCGGTCGCCCGCGAGACCTCGCGCATTCGCCTCGCCACCGCGGTCAGCCAGTTTCCCCTGCGCAATCCGGCCTTGCTGGCGCGCCAGGCCCTGACCCTGGATCACATCTCCAATGGCCGCTTCACGCTCGGCCTCGGCACCGGCCTGACTATCGATCCGGCCTACGAGATGATGGGCATTCCCAACTGGGGCCCGAAGGAGCGGGTGGCCCGGTTCCGCGAGTACGTCCAGGCGGTGGACCTGATGCTGTCCAACGAGGTCAGCAGCTTCGATGGCGAATATTACCAGATCAAGGACGCGGCGATGAATCCGCGCCCCATCCAGAAACCGCGCCCACCCCTGGTCATCGCTGCTCTTGGCCCGGTCATGCTGAAGATCGCGGCCCAGTTCGCCGACGGCTGGGACAGCCTCAGCTTCGCCGCCGACTTCGACGACCAGCTCGAGGAAACCCGCGGCCGCATCGCCAAAATTGACGCCGCCTGCGAGGCCATCGGCCGCGATCCGGCTTCCCTGCACCGCTCGTATCTGATGTTCGATGCTGCCTCACGGGCCAGCGGCGGCATGATTTCCTATTACGAATCGGCGGACCTCTTCGCCGACATGGTGCGCCGCATCGTCGACCTCGGCATCAGCGAAATCGGCCTCTACTTTCCGACCCAAGTCGAGCAACGGCCGATGTTCGAAAAAATCGCCCGCGAGGTGATCCCGGAGTTGAAGCGGAGCCTGCTCTAGGCTTCGTGCTTGGACCCTGTGACCGGCCTAAGCACCGGCGTCTTGCCGTTGTCTTCGCGCCAGCGTTCCACCGTGCCGATATCGATGTCGAACAGGTCGAGCATGCGGCCGACTGTGTGATCGACCATTTCGTCGATGGTTTCAGGGCGCGGGTAGAAGGCGGGGACCGGCGGGGCGATGATGGCGCCCAACTCCGCAAGTTGGGTCATGTTGCGCAGGTGGCCGGCGTGGAGCGGGGTCTCGCGGACCATGAGGACCAGGCGGCGGCGCTCCTTGAGCATGACGTCGGCGGCCCGGGTCAGCAGGCCCGATGTCACCCCGGTGGCGATCTCCGACATGGAGCGGATCGAGCACGGCGCGACCACCATGCCCAGGGAGCGGAATGAGCCCGAGGCTGGCCCGGCGCCGATATCGGCGTTGGAATAACTGGCGTTGGCCAGGGCGCGTACGTCGGCGGCGCTGTAATCGGTCTCGTAGGCCAGGGTCATCTCCGCCGCCTTGGACATGACCAGATGGGTCTCGATATCGGTGGGGCCCAACAGCTCGAGCAGGCGGATACCGTGGGCGACGCCCGAGGCGCCGCTGATGCCGACGATCAATCGTCGGGGCGGTGTGCTCATCTCACTGGTCATCCTGTATCCATCATGACATAGTGGAGTCGGGTAAGGATCCCGTCGCCATCTTCATCTGTGGCGGCGCTATTCTCTGGTCAATACAAGCCTTTTGGGAGACCGAAACAAGCGAAAATCAGCTTCATAAGCCAATTCGATCCCCCCAAAGGGTACGATTAATGGGAGAAAACATGGACTCGGCGACTCGATATACTGCTCTGAACACGAAACATGACTATCTTGACCACGCTATCGATGCCGAAAATCGGCGTCCCATACCCGACTATGTTCGGGTCACCAAGATGAAACGCGAAAAGCTTCGAATAAAGGACGAGATGATAATTCTCGACGACCATTAGGTCCCTCGACCAGGGCTGGATCGAGCCCTTATCGATGCCTGACCGGCGCCCCCTTGGCGCCGCACTGAGATGAAGAGTATCCGCCGGTATGGCTGGCGAAACGGTGTCTATTGCACCATTTTCCGAATGGTGGTGGTGGTGCTGTAGCCTTCGGCGATGTCGGCCAGCAATACCGTGCCGCCGTAGCCCTGGACCAGGTCGGCGCCGACCACCTGGTCGAGGCTGTAGTCAGCCCCCTTTATCAGCACGTCGGGACGCAACGCCTCAAGCAACGTCATGGGCGTGTCTTCGTCGTAGACCACCACCAGATCAATGCTGGCCAGGGATGCCAGGACCTGAGCCCGTGCGGATTCCGGTTGGATCGGACGACCCTCGCCCTTGAGCCGGGCCACGGAATCGTCGCTGTTGAGGCCGACGACGAGCCGGTCGCAGGCGCCCCGCGCCTGTTCGATCAGGGAAATGTGGCCGGGGTGGAGTAGATCGAAACAGCCGTTGGTGAAGCCGATCCGGTCGCTGCTCCGGCGCCATTGTTCGATCCGTTCGACAGCGCCCGACAAAGACATGACCTTGGCTTCGGCGGCGGACCACTGGCCGGCGTGAATCGCCCGCAGCAGATCGTCGCAGTAGACCACCGAGGTGCCGACCTTGCCGACCACCACGCCGGCGGCGTGGTTGGCCAGGCG
>JAYGEF010000510.1:0-12812 GCA_046582535.1 Alphaproteobacteria bacterium | reverse complement strand
GGTTGCGGTGGAAGACGTTGGCCGGGTCGTAGCGGTCCTTGAGCTTCTGCGGGCGCGGGAAGTTTTCGCCGAACGCCTGTTTGATCCGGACGCCGTCTTCGTCATCATCCATGTAGTTTATGTAGGCGCCTTCCCGGCTGTGGGGCGTCAATCGATCATAGGTTTCCCTGGCCCAGGCGATGTTAACGTCATTGCGTGCGGGGTCACGCCATTGGGCGATAATAAGAATGCTGTAGCCGCCGTTGCGATGGGGAAAGGCCGTGGCTAACGAACTCTGGCGAAGTGGCGCGCCATGAAAATGTTCAATGAGACTTTTGCTCATCGATGACGGACAACCAGCGAACTGCTCGTCGAGAATGCCAATTACGTCGTCGCTCAACCATGGCCGGCAAACTTGACCTGTGAATTTTGCACCATCCCGACATCCGAAATATCTACCGGGTTCGACCTTTCGCCGACTTCATTGCCGACCTGATCATGGCGGACCTGAACCTCTTCGAGGGACATAGCCCACTGTAACAGTTGCCCGCCGGCGCTTTCCAGATCACCGATTGGGGCCGAATCCCGCGTGATCATTCCAGATGACGGGGTCGCGAACTTGCCGCGCGATATTGGTCTGGGCTAAGAATTACCGACACACGCACGCCGAACACTCACGACTTGGGAGCGGTGATCATGACGACGCCGGATACGCGGGCTCATACCGAAGATGGTCGAGGCGGCGACCCGCGAAATGGGCAAGCCCTACAAGGAAACGGCTAACGAGGCCCATTGGACAGCTGGGGCCTTCGACTACTACGCCGAGATCTCGCGCCATGAGGCCGGCCGAGTGGTCGGGCCTTTGGTCGAGAGCGATTTCAACGTCATCACCAAACATACCCTGGGCGTGGTCGGCATCATCCTGCCCTTCAACTTCCCCTTTGTGCTGTTCGGCTGGGAGGTCGGCGCGGCACTGGGCGCGGGCAATGCGGTGATCCTCAAGCCCTCCGAGTTGGCCACCTTTTCGTCGCTTATCATGATGGAGTGCTTCGATCATCTGCCCAAGGGGTTGATGCAGTGCATTCCCGGCGCCTTCGAATCGGGCATGACCTGGATTAACGCCGCGGCGCTGCTCGACAACGACGCCTTACCGTTCGGCGGGCGAAAGATGTCAGGCACCGGGCGGCAGATGGGGTTAGAGGGCCTCGATCAGTTCCGCCACACCAAGTTCACGATAATCGACCACGAAAACAAGCCCGCCGATTTCTGGTGGTTCCCCTACCAGGACGCCGAAGCCTATCCGGGTTGAGGGGCGGTCTAAGGAACCGAAGAAGGTTTTCGCTGAGTCTTCGGCATCGACATCGAGCAGGTCGAAGTAAAACGGTATCCCGCCGCCGCCGTCGGCGCGGATATCGGTGCCGTTGAGCCAGACCGCATCCGCCGACAGGGCAAAGACGATCACCTTGGCAATCTCCTCGGGCTCAGCATTGCGCCCACCCGACTGTGCCATCTGGCGGTCGAGGATGTCGGCGCTCATGGAGGCGTAGAAATCTTTCAGGATTGGCGTCTCAACGGCACCCGGGCTGACGGAAAGCGAGCGCACGCCATGGGGCTGCACCAGCATCGAGCCGGCGATGGCATAGACGATCGCGCACGCCTTGGAGAAGCTGTAGGCCTCGGGGCCGCTCAAGGGGTGATCGCGCACCCAGGCGAGCCCCGCCTCGTAACCGCGTTGGCGGATCAACTCGCGGATCAGATCGAGTTGTTTTGGCCATCCGGCGCCGGCGTCCGAGGCGACCTGCACAATCGCGCTGCCCGGCGCCAGCCGTGGCAGCAGCGTTTCGGTGACGTGGCGAAGACCCAGAAAGTTCACCCGCATCACCGTCTCGCCGTCGAAACTGCCCGGCACCCCCGCAACATTGGCGAGACCGTGCAGGGGTTCGTCGATGGCGCCGAGCGCCGCGTCGATGGAGACCGGATCGGTGAGGTCGAAATTGTGGAAGCCGTGGAGGCCCGCGCCGTCGCCCCTGGCGTCGAGCCCGATCACCCGCGCGCCGCGCGCGGCAAGCAGGGCCGCGGTTGCCGCGCCGACCCCGGAGTTCGTCCCGGTCACCACGATGGTCTTGCCGTCGTAGCTCATGGGTCCATCCTCACTGGTGTATAGCGGCAGGGCAGGCGGCGCATGCCGTTGATGAAGAGGGCGTTGAGCTGTTGCATGCCGTCGAGGTCGATCTCGAGATCGGGCAGGGTCTCGAACAGCACCTTATAGAAGTGATACATCTCGCGCCGGGCGAGATGCATCCCTAAGCAATGGTGTACGCCGCCGCCGCCATAGCCCACATGGTCGTTCGGCGTGCGCCGGATGTCGAAACGCTCAGGCTTGTCGAACACGGCCTCGTCCCTGTTGGCCGAGGTATACCAGAACACGACCGTTTCACCTTCGGCGATGGGCTGGCCGAGGATTTCGGTGTCCTGTGCCACCGTGCGGCCAAAGTGCACAACGGGAGTCCCATAGCGGACGATCTCCTCCAACGCCGTTCCGACCAGTCCGTCGTAGTCTTCGCGCCAGTCGCGCCACTGGTCGGGGTGTTGGGCGAGAAAGCTCATGCCCAGGGCGATCGAACTCGCGGTGGTCTCGAACCCGGCGGTGATGAGAAGCTGGAAGTAGATGCCTACATCGCGATCGGTGAGCTTCTCGCCGTCGACGTCGGCCGTTACCAACCTCGAGAGCAGGTCGTCTCCGGGCGCCTTGCGGCGTTCGCGGCTCAGCGCTTCGCCATAGTCGTTCAGCGCAATGAAGGCAGCGAGCGAATCGCCTTCGTCGCCCTGGTTCTCGTCGCCGTACCCCTGGGCCTGGGTACTGAGGCGGGCCAACTCGTTCCGGTCGTTGCCCTCGGGGACGGCGAGCATGTCGCCGATCACCTTCAGGGGCATTTGGTTCGCGATATCAGCGGCGAAGTCGCACTCGCCGCGCTCACTGACCGCGCCGACCACGGTTCGGGCCGAAGCGGCTATGTCGCCCTCGATATCCTTCAACAGGCGAGGCGTGAAGACCTTGACCGCGATGCGTCTGAGACGCGGATGATCGGGGGCATCGCGGTTCACCATGCCGGCGATCTCATAGGCCATCTCCGGGCTTTCCAGCGAAGTGGACATGCCGGTGCCGAAGCGCGACACGAACAACTTTTCGTTTTTAGTGATCTCGCGCGTTTCCTTGTGCCGCGTCAGTGACCAGTAGGTCCGCTCTTCATCAGGCAGCGTTTGCTGCGAAATCGGGCGCTCGCGGCGAAAGCGCGCCAGGATGTCGTACTTGTCCGGCCGTTTCCAGAACGTCGGATCGGCGAGGAGGATATCGTCGAGGCTCTCGGTCATAGCTGCCATTTCATTGATGTCTGGATCGATAATCTATCAGTTAATCGAGATAGCAAGTTCTCGATGGCAAAGCCGGAATGACTTCGCATACCATGGGTTCATTCGGATGAGCCAGGAGTGGTCAATGAGCGATCAATTGCATGACGTTGTCATAACCGTCGATGCCCATGTGGGCGAGACCGACGATTTGCGCCGGCGGCTGCCCGAGGCCATGCGCGACAAGCTGCCCGAGTTCACCATTGACAAGGACGGTAATCTCGACATCAAGGTCAAGGGTGAGAGCACGTTCAAGAGCACCCAGCGCATCCCCAACGAAGAAGACCTGATGCGCGAGTTCCGCAGCGACCCGTCCCAGGGCACCGACATCGAGCGCCGCCTCAAGGACATGGCCATCGAGGGCGTCGACGCCCAGGTCATCTTTCCCAATATCGGTCTCGGCATTTCGCGCGGCATCGGCGACGCCGACTTCTATCACGCCTGGGCGCGGGCCCATAACGACTACGTCTATGACACGTTTTCAGTCGACTCCAAGCGCTTCAAGCCCGCCGCCATGCTCGCCATTGACGACATCGAGCGCACCGTGGCCGAGGCCGAACGCTGTATCAAGCGAGGCTTCTGCACCCTGTTCGTGCCCGTGGTGGTACCCTGGCAGCCCTACCGCCTGGCGGTCTATGAGCCGCTATGGAGCCTGGCCGAGGAGGCCGGCATCTCGATCAACTTCCACATCTTCAGTGGCAACGTGGCATTGGGCGGCGATTTCGCCGATGTCACCAGCATCAGCCAGAAACGCTTCGACACCGCCAAGCAAATGGCCAAGGAAGAGTATGAGTCGGGCACCCAGGAAATGCTCGGTACCGTGCTCGGGCTGGCCTCCGGCATGTCGCCGATCATCGAGCTGACCGGGGCCGGCGTGCTCGAGCGTCACCCGGACCTCAAGATCGTGGTCACCGAATCCGAATGCGGCTGGCTCGCCTGGGTGCTCCAGGCGATGGATCAGTTGCAGGAGCGCCGCTACATCGCCATGAAAAAGTTGCCGCTCCGGGCCAGCGAGTATTTCCTGCGCCAGGGCGCGGTTTCCATTTCCGACGATCCGGTGGCGCTCAACAACATCGGCTTCACCGGCAGCGATTGCCTGATGTGGGGAAACGACTATCCCCACGACGAAGGTACATTCCCCTTTAGCCGCCGGCCCATCGGAGAGATCAGGGCGAAGCTGTCGGCGGCCGAGGCCCATCATGTGCTGTGCGGCAACGCGGCCAGCCTGTTCGGCTTCGATCTCGACTACCTGGCGGCCCATAAGGACGAAGTGACGAGCCACCTCCAATAGCACCAACCGCGAGAGCATCATGGAACCTGACCTGACGACCCTTCTGGGATCGCTTCAATCCTATCTCGACCTGCCGGTCGAGCGCATACGCACCATGGAGCCGGGGCACTATACGTCCCAGGCGTTCTTCGACCGCGAAGTCGAGACCATCTGGAAGAAGCAGTGGATCAACGTCGGCCACGTGTCTGAGATCCGCAACCCCGGCGACTTCTTCACGGTCGAGTTGATTGGCGAGCCGCTGATGATCGTGCGCGGCCAGGACATGGAAATCCGTGCCCTGTCCACGGTCTGCCGCCACCGTTACATGCTGGTGGTCAAGCCCGGCGAGAGCGGCAACGCCAGCCAGTTTCAGTGCCCCTATCACCACTGGACCTACCAGCTCGACGGCAAGCTCACCCTGCCGCTTCACATGGATCGCCACCAGGATTTCGATCTGAGCAAAATATGCCTGCCTCAATTCCGGCTCGAAATCTGGAACGACTTGATCTGGGTCAATCTCGACGATGACGCCGAACCGCTGGCGCCGAAGGTCGAAGCCCTGGAGACGGTGTTCGCGCCCTATAAATGTCCCGATGACTGGGGCATGACCAACCTTTATGACAAAGTGTGGCCGGGCAACTGGAAGAACTTCAACGAGAACAACATGGAGGGCTATCATCACATGGGCCTCCACAAGGACACCCTGCAGACCTATTCGCCGACCCATAACACCACCAATATCACCTATGGCGACGGCTGGACCCGCTACCAGGTGCCCTATGACCTGGACCTTGAGGTCAGTCGCAATCTCATCGAGGAGACCAAGTGGCAGCCCGGCGACATGGGCCAGGCGGAACCCAGCCTGGACATCATCATGATTCACCCGGCCAATGCCTTCGTGATCTATCCCGGTGGCGCCGGATTTTATGCCCTGTGGCCGATCGGCGTTGACCAGGTGCGCTACCGGGCGGGATCGGTCAGGCCGCCGGGCGAAATGCGCCGTTTCGACCCGGACGGCGAGCTCTATGATTCCAACCGGGCGCTGGACGAGGACGGTGAGAGCATGCCCTTCATCGCCATGGGCGTGCGCTCGGCCAAGGCGGCGCCGGGCTACATGAGCTGGATGGAGGAACCCATCCTGCGCTGGTATCAATGGATCGCCCGCAGGATGCTTAACGGAGAAGCAATGTGAAACAATGACAGAACCCCAGGCGGAGAAGACCGGCACCATCGATGTCGAAGGCGGCAAGGTATGGTATCGCGAGAATGGCGGGCGCCACCATGGCGCGGTGCCGGTGCTGTGTATTCACGGCGGTCCGGGATTGAGCCACGAGTACATGTTGCCGCTGGCCGATCTGGCCGATGAGCGGCGGGTGATATTTTATGATCAGCTCGACGCCGGCAAGGCCGACCGGCCCGGCGATCCGGCCAACTGGCGGGTCGAGCGCTTCGTCGCCGAAGTCGATGCGGTGCGCCGCGCCCTGGACCTTGAGCAGGTCATCATCGTCGGCAATTCATGGGGCGGCACCATCGCCGCTGAATACGCCATCGGGCGCCCGGCGGGCCTCGCGGGTCTGGTACTGTCGAGCCCGTTGATCAACGCCCATCGCTGGATAGCCGACAACACCGCCTATCGCCATCAGCTGCCGGCCGATGTCCAGGCCGCGCTCGACGAACACGAAGCGGCGGGCACCACCGACAGCGCCGCCTACCAGGCCGCGGTCGATGTCTTCAGCGGCCGTCACGGCTGCCGCATGGACCCGCTGCCCGACTACGTGCTACGCGCCTTCGACGCCCTCAATGCCGAGTGCTACGGTACCATGTGGGGCCCCAGCGAGTTCACCGCCACCGGTATTCTCGCCGACTACGATTGTAGTAAGCGGCTGCACCGAATTGAGGCGCCGACCCTGTTCACCTGCGGCGAGTTCGACGAGGCGGCCCCCCATTCCTGCCACGAATACGCCGCCCTCGTGCCCGGCGCCGCGGTGACGGTGATCGACGACGCATCCCATATGGCCTTCGCCGAGAAGCGCGACGAATATATGGCGCTGATGCGGGGTTTCATTGCCCGCGTCGACTAGGGCACGGGTGACCCTGCAATCGCGGTCTCAGCCGCCGTCGCCGATCAGGGTGAACGGCGCCAGAAGATCGGATGGGCGTAGGCGAACAACGGCTCGCCCGTCGCCGGATCGACATAGGAGCCGCTGTCGATCATGGCGAGCATGGACTGGCGTAGCGCTTCGCCGCGGGACAGCGACCCATCGGCAGCCTGGCGCCGAAACAGGTGGGTCGTCAGGTCCTTGGCCGATGGCGAATGAACCGGCCAGTTCGAGACCAGGAGCGCCCGGGCGCCGGCGTAAAAGAACGCCCGCCCGAGCCCCGATACCGCCTCGGCCCCGGCACCGGCGCCCGAGGCGGTATTGCACGCCGAAAGTACGACCCAATCGGCGTCGAGTCTAAGGCCGAGGATCTCGCCCATAGTCAACAGACCGTCGTCATCGCCGCCGGTAACCAACGGCGAGGTCAGAGCGAGCGCCGGCTGGGTCAAACCGTTGAGATCGCCGGGCACCAGCCCGTGGGTGGCGAATACGATTATCTTACGGGTCGACAGGTCCATCGATTTGACTCGCTTCTCGCTCGCCGCCTCGCCGGTGAACACGTCCTTTTCAAGGTCGGCCTTGAGCGCCAACGCGATACTGCGGACCTCGTCGGCAGTGTCGGGAAGGCGCGGCAGCTGCGCCAGTTCGGCGCTGTCGATGTCATCCATGACGGGAAGGCTGCGCAGGCTGATGGGCAGGCTTCGTAGCTCGAGATCGCCACCGTTCGCCAGGATCGTCGTCTGATTGTCACCGCTCATCGCCTGTTTCGATTGCTCGATACTGAACCAGGGGTCGCCGAAACCGGCGAAGGCGAGTCGATTGGCGTCGCTGCGCGGCGTCGCGCGCAGTGTACTCAGAGAGGCGACCGACGGCAGTACGGTCACCGCATGGCTGCGCGCCAGCCAGGGCACGGCGCGATAGCCGTCAAACAGCAGTGCTTCTTCGCGCGGCATGTTGACGGGTTCGGTCGGCAGCAGCGCAAAAGGCAACTGGCCGAGCGGGCCATGGGCGACGATCAGCAGACTTTTGGCGTGTCGCCAACCTTTCGCGACGGGACTCAAAAGCGCCTGATAAAGGCCGTGGGCGATATCGACGTCAAAGTAGGGGATAGCGCCGAGGGTCGTTGCTTTGGCGTCGAGCGCGACGCGCAGAAAAATCACATCGAAGCCGATGACATCGCGGCCCAGGGGCACGGCGGCGAAGGCAACAGGCCCCTCGTGCGGCACGGCCCAGACGAAGCTACGCTGGGCGCCGACATAGGTCGCGATCAGCGCTTCGCCGGGTCGAAGCTGCTTTCGCGCCTGTTCGATGGTCAGAGGTTTGGGGTTGATCAGCTCTGCGTAGTCGGGAAATCGGCATTCGATCTCCTCGGCCAGGGCGGCGCGCCGGTCGCGCAGTTCTTCGATACGTTCGCGCACTTTTGCAATCGCGCCGGCGTCCTGCTCCGCCGCGTCGGATGCCATGGCATTGGCAATGAGATCGAAGAGCGCCGAAATCTGACGCCGTGAATCCTGTTCCTCGCGGACCAGATCGGCCAGCGCCGGATCGCGGGCCGCGCCGCGGGCGGCGTTGGCGGCAAGCGCCCGCTGGACCGATTGGCCGCGGATGACGTCGGCCAGCCTGAATCTCTCCGACACCGGATCAACGGTGGCGGTGGCTTCGGCGGCTGTGCCCACGATTCGCGACAGGAGGTCGATATAGGCCTCGATAATCGCCTCCAGGCGCTTGTCGCGCAGGGCCTGTCCGCCCCTCTCATCGCCATGACGCCGTGACGGAGCCAGCAGGGTTTCCACTGAATCGGCGAACCCGGCAAGCACCAGTTCGTCTTGTCCCGTCGCGGCCAGGGCCATGGCCAAAACACCTTGGGCCTAGGCCGTCTCATAGTGTTTTTCGCCGAGGTGATCACCCTGTCGTTCGAGGGCCAGCCTGGCCGGCTCGATGGCCTCGACGGCGCGGTCACCCTTGATCAGGGCAATGATGTGGGTCGGGTTACCCGCATACCATTTGTCGAAGAGCAAGCGGTTCTCGACCAGGTGCTTTCGGGCGGTGTCGAATTGAGCCAGCGCCCCGGCCCAGTCGCCCTGGGCGGCCAGACTGTTGGCGAGATTGAGTCTGATCTGCGACACGGCGGAAGAATCTTCCGGCGTTTCCATGCGCTGATAGATTTCGAGCGAAATTCGCCCAATTTTCTCGGCCTCGCCGTAACGTCCTTGTGCCAGGAGTGTCTGGGCGAGCCGGCGAAGCGCGCTGACCGTAGATCCGCCATACTTTCCGAATCGTTCGAGTGCAATGGTCAACGCTTCGCGGGCAGTCACCTCGGCTTCAACGGCGCGGCCCTGGCGCAATAATGCGTTCGCTATGAGAAGCTGTGTGTAGGGTAACGTTGCTGGGTATTCGAGCTCCTGATTGGTGTCGAACAAATGCCGCAGAGCCTTGCGGTGAAACGCTTCGGCTTCCTGCCATTGACCATGGGCACCCAGCCAAATTCCCTCGATCACGGCGCGGTTGTATTTCCCCCACGCACTCCATTTGCCCGTCGTCCGCAGGGTTTCCTTGGCCTTCCGACGCCAGCGGCCGGCCTCGTCGAAGTTGCCGATCCAGGCATTCATCGATACCAGGGCGTTGAATGACTGGCCGATGGGTCGGGCATGGTTGGATTTTTTCGTGGCGCGAATGGCGGATTGATAGTTGCCGACGGCGGCCTCCGCCCACGCCAGGTCGCCATACAGCCTGGCATTGGCGGACGATGACCGGATGTTCGCCGCCGCGACAATTCGTGCCGCTTCGCGTAGGTCTTCGAGAGACTTCGTGGTGTTGCCGAGGTGGGCCGCCGCCGCGCCCCGTACAGTATAGAAATGCGCCAGGTCGGCTTGCGACACGCCCTCGGGAGGCGCTTCGCTGACGAACTGGACTAGGCGTTTGTACTCACCCTCATCGGCGTGTTCAGCCTGGTCGAGCAGCGCCATGATGTCGTTGATCTTCCGCGGCGGCGGTGAAAAATCGCTGTCTTCGGCAGAATGCGCAGGGGGCGCCATGATCAGCAACAGGGCCACGGCGAGACCGGCCGCAAGGTGCAGGCGAACAATGAATAACTGCATGATTAGCTGTCCCGGTCCGCGACGAATGGCGATTGTTTCGACATGTGCCAGACTCCCCAGGGTTCGAGTGAACGAGACCTCGAATTCACCACCAGGAAACAACCAACTAGCTTTAAAATTAGGGCACGAGAGGCAGCCGGACAACTCCCACCGTGACTTCTGGAGAGATTCCGCCCACCATCCCGGCCTTACCTTGGGAGTGCCGGCAGTATGGTCACATCGGAAAATATCACGGAGCAATGGGCGGTCAGCAAGGCGGCGGTCCACAGTCGTGGCGGGCTGGTCGCCACCAACCACTTTGATGCCTCGGAAATTGGCGCCGAGGTGTTGCGCGCCGGCGGTAACGCGGTCGACGCCGCCGTTGCCGTGAGTTTCGCCATCGGTATCGTCGAGCCATGGAACAGCGGGCTTGGCGGCTGTGGTTTCGTCCAGGTATTTGATGCGTCGAGCGGCAAGGTCACGTCGCTCGATTTTGGCACAGTGGCGCCGCGTGGCGTCAATCCCGACGACTATCCCCTGACCGGCGGCACCAGCGATGACGGCTTCGGCTGGCCGGAAGTGATCGACGATCGCAATTTCATCGGGCCCTATTCCGCCGGGGTCCCGACCCTGGTGTCGGGCATGGCCACCCTGCTCAAGGAATTCGGCACGCGGAACTGGCGCGAGTCTCTCGAGCCCGCTGTCTCCTTGGCTGAGCGGGGCATGTGGGTCGACTGGTATGCCACCCTGATTATCGCCTATGAGGCGGCGATCATCGCCCGTTATCCCAATCTCGCCGAGGTCTATTTGCCGGGCGGCTATCCGCCGGCGGCGGGTTGGGATGGCGGCATGCCGCTGCTCAACCTGGCCGCCCTGGCCGCAACCCTCAAGCGCCTTTCCGTGGCCGGGCCCGAGGATTTCTATTCCGGCGAAATCGCGGCCAAGATCGACAGCGATGCGCGCCGCGCCGGCTGTCCCTTACGCCGGGAGGATCTGGCGGATTTCCGCACCACGGTCTGCGCCCCCAGCACCGGGCAATACCGCGGTGCGACAATCCATTCGGCGCCCGGCCTGTCCGCCGGCCCGACCCTGCTCGACGCCTTGCGGTTGCTTGAAACCCATGACCTGGGCCCGACACCTGACGCCGCCAGCTACCTGGCTGTGGCGGACTCCCTGTTCCAGGCCTACGAGACCCGCCTGGCGACCATGGGTGAGGTTTCCCAGGCGCAATCGTCGACCACCAACTTCTCGGTGATCGATGGTGACGGCAATATGGTGGTGGTGACCCAGACCCTTATGTCGACCTTCGGCAGCATGGTCCGCCTGCCCGAGACCGGCGTCATCCTCAACAACGGCATGCTGTGGTTCGACCCGGTGCCCGGCCGGATTAACTCCATCGCGCCGGGCAAACGGCCGCTGTCCAATATGGCGCCAACGGTAATTGTCCGGGGTGACAAGCCGGACTTCGCCCTCGGCGCCTCAGGTGGGCGACGCATCTTCCCGGCGTTGTTTCAACTGATCTCGTTCATCCACGATTTCGACATGAACTTGAATGACGCATTCGAGCAGCCGCGCATCGAAGTCAGCGGCGGGCCGGGGGTGACCGTGGATCCCCGCCTGGGTGACGGGATTGTCGATGCCATTGCCGCCAAGCATCCCATCGTCGTCGAGCAAAGCGGTGTGCGGCCAACCTCGTTCGCCACGCCCAATGCGGTTATGCGGGACAAGTCAGGCGACCATAGCGCCGTGGCCCATATCGCCACGCCATGGCCCAAAGTCGCGGCGGCTTAAGGTTCGCGATCAGCCGTCGGCGGTAATCGCCTCCCGGAGGGTCGCGAGGCGCACGGGCTTGTGCAGGGTGGTAACCGATTGCAGGCCCTTGGCTTCGCCCAGTTTCTTGGCCAGCTCCGTATAGTGGGGCGTGAACCCGGTGACCATTATGAGGCGCAGGTCCGTTGCCTGGTCGGCCAGCCAACTGACCAGTTCAATGCCGTCAATGCCCAGCATCACCACATCGACCACGGCGACATCGGGCTGGGAGGCGTCGAACATCACTTTGAACTCGGCGCCGTTGGCGGCACTGTCCACGTGGTAGCCCAGTCCTTCGGCGACCTCGACCACCAATAATCGTTTTGAACTCATTTCTCGGTCCTAGCCCCGTCGAACTATTGCTCGATGACTTTGGCGAGTTTGACGAGAAATTCCGCATTGCGATAGGGCTTTTGCAGAAAATCAATCCCGTCAATGAGATGGCCTTCGGTTATCAAGGCATTTGGCGGATAGGCCGAAACATAGAGCGCGCGCAAGCCGGGGCGATCACGGCGCGCTTCGTCAACGAACTCGATCCCGTTCAATCGACACGGCAACACGATATCGACGATCATCACGTCGATATCGATGCCACCGCCGAGGATCTCCAGCGCCGCGTCACCGCTGCCTGCTTCGATGACCGTATAACCCAGGCCGGTAAGCAGGGACTCGGTCAGACTGCGGATCCGTCCGTCGTCTTCCACAACCAGGATCGTTTTGCCGACACCGGTATCGTGAACAATCGCTGCCGCCGGCGCCTCGGCCATGGCTTTGTCGGAGGTTGCCGGCAGGTAGAGCGTGACGGTTGTACCCTGACCATCAGCGCTATGGGCGACCATCTGGCCGCCTGATTGTTTGACAAAATCGTACACCATGCTGAGCCCGAGACCGCTCCCCTTACCGACTTCCTTGGTCGTGAAGAAGGGCTCGAACGCTCGATCCATAACCGGCGGCGTCATGCCCGTGCCTCGATCGCTCACGGCGATGGTGACGTAGTCGCCTGGCATCAGATCAGGGGGCGCATTGTCGTCGAGCGTGGTGGAATTCATACGTCCTGTTTCAATGCGAATGGGGCCGCCCTTGGCCATGGCGTCACGGGCGTTCAGCACCAAATTCAACAAGGCGCTTTCAAGCTGGACCGGATCGACAAAGACCGTGACCTGGTTCCCT
>JAYGEF010000365.1:0-2600 GCA_046582535.1 Alphaproteobacteria bacterium | reverse complement strand
ATGTGCGGATGGATATTCTCTATAGCCGCGGGTCATCGAAGAAAAAGGGCTTTGCCGACACCATCACATCGTTTTTCCTGGTTTTTTACTTGGTGTTTTTGCTCTACGGCAGTTTTTCAAGCACCCAATACGCGCTGACCTACGGCGAGACAAGCTATTCGTCCTGGTCGCCTTACATGGCGCCGATCAAAATCATCATGACGTTCGGCATCGCCCTGATGACGTTACAGACAATCGCCACTTTCTTCAGGGATCTGGCCAGAGCCAGAGGGTTGACGGTATTCGACCCTAGCCCCGCGCATGGGGAGTCCACATGAGCTACGAACTGATCGCCATCCTGATGTTCTCGTCCATGATGCTTATGCTGCTGACCGGGCAGCGGGTGTTTGGCGCCATCGGGTTTGTCGCGGTTGCCGCGGCCCTGCTCCTGTGGGGCAACGGCGGATCGCAGTTGGGATTCAGCGCCGCCATGAAGTTGATGAAATGGTATCCGCTGCTGACCCTGCCGCTGTTCATCTACATGGGATACATGCTGTCGGAATCGAAGATTGCCGATGATCTTTATAAAATGTTCCATGTCTGGATGGGGCCCTTGAATGGCGGCCTGGCCATCGGCACCATCATCCTGATGGTGGTCATTTCGGCTATGAACGGGCTTAGTGTCGCCGGTATGGCGATTGGCGCCACCATTGCGCTGCCGGAATTGCTGCGGCGCGGCTACGACAAGATCATGGTCACCGGCGTCGTTCAGGCCGGAAGCTCCCTGGGCATCCTGGTGCCGCCCAGCGTGGTTCTGGTGCTGTATGGCATGATCGCCAGGCAACCGATCAGCCAACTCTGGATGGCCGGTGTTTTCCCCGGTCTCATGATGGCCAGTTTGTTCATCATTTACATCGTTGTGCGGTGCAAGCTGCAGCCGCATCTGGGTCCGGCACTGCCGCCCGAGGAAAGAAATGTCAGTTGGGGGGAGAAAATCCGGCTGCTCCAGGCCGGAATTCTGCCGTTGCTCATTTTCTTCTCCATGACGGGCCTGTTCCTAATGGGTTACACCAGCCTAACCGAAAGCTCCGCCGTCGGCGCCACGGCGGCGACCCTGGCGGCCCTGTTCAAGCGTCGGCTGACTCGCCAGGTGTTGGAGAACACGATCCGCAAGTCCCTGGCCGTGAGCTGCATGTTCATGTGGATCATCGTAGCGGCAATGGCCTTCGGCGCGGTGTTCGACGGCCTTGGCGCGGTCAAGGCGATCGAAGGGTTCTTCGTCGGCCAAATGAACCTTACCCCGTGGGAAATCCTGATCATGATGCAGTTGTCCTACATCCTGATGGGCATGTTCCTCGACGACACGGCCATGCTGGTCATCGTCGCGCCGCTCTATGTGCCGTTGGTGGGAGAACTCGGGTTCAACCTGATCTGGTATGGCGTGCTGTACACGATCACCTGCCAGATCGCCTACATGACGCCGCCCTTCGGCTACAACCTGTTCCTCATGCGGGCCATGGCCCCGCCGGAAATCTCGCTTAACGACATTTACCGATCGATCATCCCGTTCGTGTTTGTCATGGTATTTGGGCTCGTCATCGTCATGGCCTTCCCCGAAATCGCCCTGTGGCTGCCCAAGTGGTATTACGGAAGGTAATTCCGCCTGTGGCCGGCCGCCGAAACGGCGGGATTCTTATGTTCGGTGGATTTTTCCTCTTTGCAATGCTTAAAGGCCTGGATGTCCCCGTGCTGTTTGAGCCTTCTCACCCATCGAGGGCTCATCATTCGAACACTCCCGGGGGAAAACCCTCGGCGGGTTTTCTTGGGCCTGGTCCGCCTATACGCGCCTCTGACCTGAGAGGAGACGCGCCCTTGCCTCAACCGACTGACATTTCGTCCGAGACCGCCCATCGCTGGGTGGCTGACGGCGAGGCTATATTGATCGACGTTCGCGAACCCAATGAAGTGGACCAGGCGCGTCTGGCTGAAGCCGTCCATGTGTCCATGTCGGCGTTGTGATCGGACAGTGCCTGCTGTGTCTGCACGGCCGCATGCACCGCATCAACGACACTCGCGAACTCCACCAAAATGTCATCGCCCATGAGCTTGACGATACGCCCATAGTGCTCGGCGATCTTGGGATCGATGACATCGGTACGCAGTACCTTGAGGGCCGCAAGTGTGCCCTCCTCATCGGCCCTTATCAGTCGCGAGTAGCGGTCGCCCATCGTGGAGATCCGTCCCATGCGATCCTTGCCGGCGCTGGAATCGGCCTTGGGCGTGAGCCCGAGCGAGGCGGCAAACTGGCGAGCCGATGTGAAGCGGTGCGGATCGGTGACCGAGGCGGCCAGCGCCGAGGCGGTGATGTAACCAATCCCCGGAATGGTCGCGAGCCGTTTGGCCAGGTCGTTGCCGCGGAACCAGGTCTTGATCTCGCCCTCGATCATGGCAACCCGGGCCTGCAACGCGCGGATCTGTTCGGCCAGGGCAATGACGATCTTGCAGGCCAGCGGGGGAATGTCCGGCACCACGCCTTCGACAAGCTGATCGACCAGCCTCAGCGCGTGATGAATGCCTTTGGCCAGCACGATGCCCAACTCGGCCAGCTGGGACCGGATCAT
>JAYGEF010000356.1:0-8747 GCA_046582535.1 Alphaproteobacteria bacterium | reverse complement strand
GACCTATATCCAGACTGGTGCGATGATGCCCGAAGACGGGCTGGAACGGTTGCGCGACCATGATGCGGTGTTCCTCGGCGCGGTCGGCTTTCCGGGCGTGCCCGACCATATTTCGCTGTGGGGCCTGTTGATCCCGATTCGCCGCGCCTTCCAGCAATATGTCAATTTGCGCCCGGTGCGACTGCTGCCCGGCATCACGCCGCCGGTGCATGGCTATGGCGCCGGCGATATCGATTTCTACGTCGTGCGCGAGAACAACGAGGGCGAATATTCCGAGATCGGCGGCCGCATGTTCGAAGGCAGCGAGCGCGAAATGGCGGTCCAGGAGTCAATCTTCACCCGCCATGGCACCGACCGCATCATGCGCTACGCCTTCGACCTGGCCCAAAGCCGCACCGCCAAACACCTGACCTCGGCGACCAAGTCCAACGGCATCATCCACACCATGCCCTATTGGGACGAGCGCTTCGAGGCGGTGGCGGCGGATTATCCCGACATTACTACCGACAAGTTCCACATCGACATCCTGACCGCCCATTTCGTGCTCCACCCCCATTGGTTCGACGTGGTGGTCGGTTCCAACCTGTTCGGCGATATCCTCTCGGACCTGGGCCCGGCGGTCACCGGCACCATCGGCATCGCGCCGTCGGGCAACATAAACCCGGATCGCAGCCAGCCCTCCATGTTCGAGCCGGTTCATGGCTCGGCCCCGGACATCGCCGGCCAGGGCATCGCCAATCCCATCGGCCAGATCTGGTCCGGCGCCATGATGCTCGATCATCTCGGCCACCCGGACGCCGCCGCCGCCGTGGTCGGCGCCATCGAACGAGTACTGGCCCATGGCGCGTGGCGCACGCCGGATCTGGGCGGCACCGCCAACACCGAGAATTTAGGCGGGGCTATTGTCGACGCGCTCTGACGCCGTGGCGGGTAACGGCACGGTCACCACCGGACGTGCTTTTGCGCTGCTTGGCGCGGTGGTCGTGCTGTGGGGCGCCAACTGGCCGATCATGAAGGTTGGCCTCGAGTCTATTCCACCGCTGTGGTTCGGCACCTTACGCATGGCCATCGGCGCCGGCGTGCTGTTCGCCGTGCTCGCGGTCATGGGCAGATTTCGCCTACCGGCGCGCCAGGACTGGCCGGTGGTGCTCAGCGTCGGCCTGTTCCACATGACCCTGGTCACCGCCCTCATGTACATTGGCCTGACCTATGTGGACGCTGGCCGCGCCGCCCTGCTGTCCTACACCACGCCATTGTGGGTCGCACCCATGGCGGTGCTGCTGCTCGGCGAGACCCTGGGCTGGCGCAAGATTATGGGCATCGCCGTCGGCATGAGCGGTTTGGCGGTGCTATTCAATCCCCTGGGCTTCGACTGGAGCAATCCGGACACGGTGACCGGCAACGGCATACTGGCGTCCTCGGCCATGGTCTGGGCCTTTGCCATCATCCATGTGCGCAAGCACCAATGGCACGGCACGGCGCTCGATGTGGCGCCGTGGCAGATGGCCATCGCCGGGGTGCTGCTGGGTGCCGCCGCCCTGGTCATGGAAGACGCCGGCGCCATCCAATGGTCGGGCTGGCTGGCGGCCAACCTGGCCTACAACGGGATTATCGCCTCGTCATTCTGCTTCTGGGCCATGTTGACGGTGATGCGATCCCTGCCGGCGGTCACCACTTCGACCGCGTCCCTCGCCATTCCGGTATCCGGCGTGCTGTTCTCGGCCCTGGCCCTCGGCGAGGCCCTGACCCCGACCCTGCTCGGCGGCCTCGCTCTTATCCTCACCGGCGTCGCCCTGGTCAGCCTGCCCCAGCGCCTGCGCGCGGCCTAGCGCGCCGCCTGAACGGCCCAGTCCAGGGCCTGAAGGAATTGTGATCGATCCTGCTTTGTAAAAGACGGCCCGTGGTCGCGGATTTCGCCGGTGTCGCGGAGATGACTCTTAAGCTCACGCATAGCCAGGGCGCTTCCGATGCCGTCCCCGGTGAAAGGGCGGCCGCTGTGGCCTATGACCCTGGCGTGCTTCTCGAGGCAGCGCGCCGCCAGGGGGATGTCGGCGGTGATGGCGATATCGCCGGCAACGATATTCTCGGCAATCCAGTCGTCGGCGGCGTCGAAGCCGTCCGACACCACCACCCGGTTGACCAGCGGGCTGTCGGGCAGGCGCATCCAGGCGTTGCTCACGTAGTGAACCGTGATGCCGTGGCGCTGGGCGACCCGCATGACCTCGTCCTTCACCGGACAGGCGTCGGCATCGACGTAGATCTCAGGCACTCTCGATCTCTTCCCTGAGCATTTCGAGCGTCAGCCACTGCTCCTCGGCGGCGGCCAGAGCTGTGTCGGCGGCCTCCAGTTCGGCGCTCCTGGCGGCGAAGCCGTCGGGATCTCGGGCGTAAAGGCCGGCGTCGTCGAGGGTTTGGTGGAGCCGCGCGATATCCGCCTCCAACTCGGCGATGCGGTTAGGCAGGGTTTCCAGGGCGTGCTTGTCGTTAAACGTGAGCCGGCGTTTGGCGCTCTTGGCCTGGTTCTGCACGGACTTGGCCTTGGCCGGCGGCGCGGCGACCGACCGTGCTTTTACCCCCGGGCCGCGCTGGGCCATCATATCGCTGTAGCCGCCGGCGTATTCGATCCACCGGCCGTCACCCTCGGCGGCGACCACCGAGGTCACCACCCGGTCGAGAAAATCGCGGTCGTGACTGACCAGCAGCAGGGTGCCGGCATAGTCCGCCAGCATTTCCTGGAGCAGATCCAGGGTTTCGAGATCGAGGTCGTTGGTCGGCTCGTCGAGCACCAGCAGGTTGGACGGCCGGGCCAGGGCACGGGCCAGCATGAGCCGGCCACGCTCGCCGCCCGAGAGGGCGCTGATTGGCGTGCGTACCTGTTCCGGGGTGAACAGGAAGTCCTTCATATAGCTGATTACATGGCGCGACTGGCCCTGGACCACAACCATATCGCCCTTGCCGCCGGTCAGCGCCTCGGTAAGGGTCCAATCCGGGTCGAGGCTCTCGCGGCGCTGGTCCAGGGTGACCATTTGCAGGCTGGCGCCGAGGCGCACGGTTCCCGCATCCGGGGCCAGGGTGCCAGCCAGCAGGTTGAGCAGGGTGGTCTTGCCGGCACCGTTGGCGCCGACGATGCCGATGCGGCTGCCGCGCCGGATACGCAGGTCGAGATCCTTGACGATGGCCCGCCCGTCGTAGAGCTTCGACACCCCCTCGGCCTCGGTGATCAGCTTGCCCGCCACGTCACCGTCGGTCGCCACCAGCCTGGCCCGGCCGGGGACGGCGCGCTGGTCGCGGCGCTCCTGGCGCAGGTTGTTGAGCGCCCGCAGGCGCCCCTGGTTGCGCTTGCGCCGGGCGGTGACGCCATAGCGTATCCAATGTTCCTCCCGGACGATCTTGCGGTCGAGTTTGTGGCGGTCGAGCACTTCCTGGTCGAGGATTTCATCGCGCCAGGCCTCGAACTTGGAAAACCCCTGGTCGAGCCGCCGGGTAACGCCGCGGTCGAGCCACACGGTGGCGGCGGCAAGTCCCTCGAGAAAGCGCCGGTCATGGCTGATCTGGACCAGGGCCGAGCCCAGCGATTTGAGCTCGGCTTCGAGCCATTCGATAGTCGGCAGATCGAGATGGTTGGTCGGCTCGTCGAGCAGCAGGATATCGGGCTCGGGCGCCAGCACCCGGGCCAGGGCCGCGCGCCGCACTTCGCCGCCGGACAGGTGGCCGGGGTTTTCGTCGCCGGTAAGGCCGAGCTGATCCAGCAGATAGGCCGCCCGGTAGGGGTCGTCGCCAGCCTCCAGGCCTTCTTCCACATAGGCCAGCACCGTGTCGTGGCCGCTGATGGAAAGCTCCTGGGGGAGATAGCGGATGGTACTGCCGGGCTGGCCAAAGCGATCGCCGTGGTCGGCCTCCATGAGGCCTGCGGCGATCTTGAGCAACGTCGATTTGCCCGAGCCGTTGCGCCCGACCAGGCACAGCCGCTCGCCGGGGGCAATGGTCAGCGCCGCGCCCTCGAGCAGCGGCGTGCCGCCGAAGGTGAGGTTGATATCTTGAAGGGTGAGAAGCGGTGGCGCCATGACCGCTGCATATAGCGGGCTTTGCCGGCCACCGGAAGCGCTCATGATCTATGTCATACCGATTCCAGGGTGAGGCTGGCCATGGCCCTCGAATTCCTTGAAGGCAACGAAGCCCTGGTGGGCGGCGGCGCCATGGCCGGCCACAAGGCCCTTACCGCGGGCGCCACACTGATGGCGCAGGCATCGTGGCCTAAGTCAGCCCTTGATAACGTCGGCGAGCTTTTCCGCCATCATGATGATCGGGGCGTTGAGGTTGGCGGTGACGCTGTGGGGCATGATCGAGCCGTCGATCACGCGCAAGGCCTCGGTATCGTGAACCAACCCGTCGGTATCGGTGACCGAGGTTTCATCCACCCCCATGCGGCAGGTCGAACTGGGGTGGAACTCCGTCGAGGCCCTGGCGCGCATCCAGGCCATGATTTCGTCATCGCTCTGGACGTCGTTTCCGGGGGCGGTTTCTTCACGGCGCAGTCCGTCAAACGCCGATTGCGCCGCCATCTCGCGGGTCCGCCGGACACCGTTGATCATGGCCCGCCGGTCGCCTTCGGCGGCGAAGAAATTAAACCGGATCGAGGGATGCTGCTTGGGATCCGCCGAGCGCAACTTGACGTACCCGCGACTCTCCGGGCGCATCAAACCCAAGGAGAACATGAATCCGTCATCAACATTGGCAACCCGGTCACTCAGGTCGGTGGTCATGGGATAAAACTCATGCTGCAGATCGGCATACTCGACATCCGGCGAGCTTTTGAAGAAACAGCCGGTCTCGCAAATGATCGACGCCCCCAACCCGGATTTCAGCAACAGCCATTCAAGGCCGACGCGATACTTCCCCAGGCCGCGCAATTGCCGGGCCCGGGACAGGCCTTGCGGCGTCCTGTAGGAGACCGACACAATCTGGTGATTCTCGAGGTTCTGCCCGACGGCGGGAACAGCGGCCACGGTGGCGATGCCATGGTCGGCGAGATGGGCCGGATCGCCAACCCCGGACAACAGCAAAAGCTGTGGCGAGTTGATGGCACCGCCGCACAGGATGACTTCCCGGTTGGCCTCGTATCTCACCGCCTCACCCTGCCGTTCTGCCAGAACCGCAACGGCGCGTTTGCCGTCGAAAATAACCTTGTGGGTGAACGTGTTGGTCAGGACGGTCAGGTTGTCGCGAGCCATGGCGGGACGCAAATAGGCACGGGCCGTGCTGCAGCGATTGCCGTTGCGGGTGAAGCCCTGGGCGACATGAAAGCCTTCGTGCTGGGCGCCGTTCTGATCCGGCGTTATGTCGTAGCCCGCTTGCCGGCAGGCCTCCAGGAATGCCTGGTCAAGGGGATGGGCGGCCGGGCAGGTTTCAATGGTCTGCGGCCCCTCGCCGCCGCGCCATTCGCTGGAGCCTTTGTCGGAGGTTTCCATTTTTCGAAAATAGGGCAGGCAATTGTCGAACGTCCAATCGGCAAGACCCTCCCTGGCCCAGCCGTCGTAGTCCTTGCGATTGCCGCGATTGGCGACCATGCCGTTGATCGATGACGAGCCGCCAAGAAGCCGGCCTTTATGCTCGAGGATTTGCCGGCCATCGCAATGGGGTTCCGGGTCGCCCACATAGCCCCAGTTAAAACGCGGGTCGCGGGCCGCCAGGCCGCAGGCCACCGGCATTTGAATGAGAATGTTGCGGTCGCTGCCCCCGGCCTCGACCAGCAGGACGCGGACGGACGGGTCCTCCGAAAGCCGGTTTGCCATGACGCAACCGGCGGAACCAGCGCCGACAATGACATAATCGAAACTGTGAGCTCGATTCATCGATCCATTCCCAAAAACTTTCCAACTTCAGTCATCGGATCCTGATACCCGTCCCCGATGTTTCTTGGTCACGCCGCGCTTCTTCTTGGTGTCCATCCGCCTGGCCTTGGCCGTCTTGCTGGGTGTGGTGGCGCGGCGAACCTTTGGCACCACGGCGGCCGCCCTGATCATCTCTATGAGCCGTTCAAGCGCGTCCTTGCGGTTTTTCTCTTGTGTCCGGTAGCTGTTCGCGGTGATGACGATATCACCCTCGCTGGTCATGCGGCGACCGGCCAGTTTTTCCAGTCGAAGATAGACCGCGTTGGACAGGGCGCGGCTTTTGCGGGCGTGAAACCGAAGCTGGACGGCACTCTCGACCTTGTTGACGTTCTGGCCACCGGGACCGGAGGAGCGCATGAACTGCTCCTCGATCTCGTCGTCGGCCAGGATAATGGTTTCAGTGACGTGTATCATCAGACAACCATGGCGGAGCCCGTGGCCCGCATGTTAGAATAAGTCTAAATACCGATCCCCGCCCGCTTTCGTGAAGGTTCTACCATGCTCGCTCTCATTTCACCCGCCAAGAAGCTTGATTTCAACCACCTCGACCGGCCTCTACCCCACAGCACGGCGGTTTTCGACAAGGACACCAGATCGCTGGTCCGAACGGCGCGTAATTTGAGCCGCCGCAAGCTGCAGCAGCTCATGAACCTTAGTGATGGCCTGAGCGACCTTAATCATGCGCGCTACAAGGCCTTTGCCGACGAGGCAACGCCCGACAACGCCAAGCAGGCGGCCCTGGCCTTCGCCGGCGATACCTTTATCGGCTTCCAGGCTGCCAGCCTCGATGACGGCGACCTGGCCTATGCCCAGGACCATCTGCGCATTCTGTCCGGGCTTTATGGCCTGCTGCGCCCGCTCGACCTGATCCAGCCCTATCGCCTGGAAATGGGCCGCCGCTTGGCGACCCGGCGGGGCGGCGACCTTTACGACTTCTGGGGCGACAAGCTGGCCAAGGCGATCGACGCCCAGGTCGCCGACCATGAGGCGCCGGTGGTGGTCAATCTCGCCTCGAACGAGTATTTCAAGGCGGCCCGGCCGAAAAAACTCAAGGCCCGGGTTATCACCCCGGTCTTCAAGGAGGTCAAGGACGGCAAGGCCATGACCATCGGCATGTTTGCCAAGCAGGCGCGCGGCGCCATGGCCCGCTTCATGATCAAGAACCGCATCGAGACCCCCGAGGGTCTGCAGGCCTTCAAGGAAGGCGGCTACAAGTATCAGGCCAAGCTGTCGAGCGCCGACGACTGGGTCTTCACCCGCAAGCGTTAGACCAGTTTGTATAGCGGGTTCAGAGGCTATAGCCTCGCCCGCGACAAGCCATTTGATGACGCCCAAGAACCATGCCCTACAGTCATCTCCCGCGAATTTCCCTGCTCGACCGGCCAACGCCGCTCGAGCCGCTTCGCCGGATCGGCGCCGAGCTCGGCCATCAGGCGCTTTTTGTCAAACGCGACGATGTCATGGCGCTCGGACTAGGCGGCAACAAGGTGCGGTCTCTGGAATTCTGGATCGGTGAGGCGCTGAGCCAGGGCTGCGACACCCTGTTGGTGGCGGGACAACCGGTCTCGAACCAATGCCGGTTGACCGCCGCGGCGGCGGCCAAGGTCGGGCTCGGCTGCGTCATCCTGCACAATGCTGAGCGGCCCGCGCGGATCGCGGGCAACCTGCTCTTGAACCATCTGTTCGGGGCCGAGATTCACTACCTTGGCCCGCTCGACGAAGACGCGCGGGACATTGCCATGGCGGAAAAGGCCCGCGAACTACGCAAGGCCGGCGCCAATCCCTACATCGTCGGCGATGCCATGGTGGGCGCGGTAGGGTATGTGGTCGGCGCCGAGGAGCTTCTCGGTCAGGCCTCCGAGACCGTTGGAAGTTTCGAGCACATCGTCATGCCGGGCTCCATGGGAACAACGGAAGCGGGCTTTCTCTATGGCCTGTTGCGCGGCGGTTTCAGCGGCACGGTCCATGTCATCAGCGTCGAATACGCTGCCCCTGAAATGGCCGCCCGCATCGAGGCCATCTTCGCCAGGGTGGCGGCGGAACTCGGCGCGCTTACGGGCGGGCCCGCCGACATCGCACGCTATGACGACAGCTTCCTCGGATCCGGCTACGCCATGACCAGCCCGGAGTCGGCCACGGCCATGAAACGTTTCGCCACCACCGAGGGTTTGTTGCTCGAGCCGACCTATACCGCCAAACCCTTCGCGGCCCTGCTGGCGATGATCTAACACGGCGTCATTGCAAAAGACGCGCCGACCTGCGCCCTCCACACCGGCGGCGTGCCGTCGCTTTTCGCGGAACCGGCGCTTCCCTGAGCGCGCGACTTCAATAGGCCCCGAGGAGAGTCGCCTACGAACTCTGGTGGGCGGTCTCGACGGCGACGATGCGCCCGCCCTCGACCAGCACCGCCTCGGCCACGTTGTCGTGATCATCAACGGTCAGGATCGGCCCATCGTGATAGATGGTTGGTGATATCATTGTCGGCCCTCCTCCGGCCCTGCGCCGTGGCTGAGTTTAAAGGCCAATCGACAAGGACAATCCATGTTTATTGAGCGTACCAACTACGTCGTCAAACCCGGCTGTTTAGACGCCATGGTCGCGGCCCGGCGCGAAGCGAGCCGGGTGCGGGTCGGCCTTGGCCTCGACCGGGGCACCATCTGGACCAAGCAGAATGATGACCATGGCGGCCCCGATGTCACATGGGAGTGCCGCTTTCGCAATATCGAGGACCAACAGCGCGATCTCGCCGCCCGCGACGGCAGCACGGAATTCGAGGCGGTGCGCGCGCGGGTCGGCGACCTGGTCGAGCGCTTCGAGCGCCAGGTGTTCCAGGTTGACGGCGGCGCGGCGGACGAC
>JAYGEF010000324.1:0-8273 GCA_046582535.1 Alphaproteobacteria bacterium | reverse complement strand
AAAAAACTGGTGCTGCAGAGAGGACTCGAACCTCCGACCTGCTGATTACGAATGAGTGAGTATAGAACCGCCACGTTGACGGCCTGTTCCGTCCCACTTTCTTCCACGTTCTCCCACTGAATCCCGGCTCAAAACACTTCCTATTGGTGACTTCTTGGTGACTTGAACGCATCAAGGGGTCAGGCCACTACAGCCTAACCCCTTGATTTAACTGGCTCCCCGGGCCGGACTCGAACCAGCGACATGGTGGTTAACAGCCACCCGCTCTACCAACTGAGCTACCGAGGAATAATCTCTCGCAACCGAGCGCCGAGTATATAGCAAACCACAATTGCTCGCGCCAGCGTTTCGGACTACAGGGACAGGGTTAATAAATTCTTTTTTCCGGACCACCAGTAGAATTATCTTCCCACCATGCCGGAGGCTAGGCTTTGACCATCGATTTAGACCGCGCAAGACGTGAAACACCCGGCTGCGCCAATGTCGCCCATCTCAACAACGCCGGCGCCGGGCTGATGCCTCAGCCGGTTCTCGACGCCATCACCGACCATTTGCGCCTCGAGGCCGAAATCGGCGGCTACGAAGCCGCTGCCAAGAATGGCGCGGCCCTGGGTCGGTTCTATGACTCGGCGGCGTCGCTGATCAATTGCCAGGCGCAGGAAATTGCCTTCGTCGAGAACGCCACCCGGGCCTGGGACATGGCGTTCTACTCCCTCGACTTCAAACCCGGAGACCGCATCCTTACGGCCAAGGCGGAGTATGCCTCCAACTACATCGCCTACCTGCAGGTGGCGCGCAAGACCGGCGCCGTGGTCGAGGTGATCGACAACGACGAACACGGACAAATTTCCATCGCCGCCCTCGAAGCCATGGTCGATGACCGGGTCAAGCTCATCTCCATCACCCACGTGCCGACCAACGGCGGTCTGGTCAACCCGGCGGCGGACGTCGGCCGGGTAGCGCGGGCAGCCGGCGTGCCCTATCTGCTCGACGCCTGCCAGTCGGTCGGGCAGATGCCCATCGACGTGGCAGCGATTGGCTGTGACATGCTGTCGGCGACCGGGCGGAAATACCTGCGCGGGCCGCGCGGTACGGGGTTTCTCTACGTTCGCGACTCCATGGTGGACCAGCTTGAGCCGGTGTTCCTCGACCTTCATGCCGCCGAATGGGTCGCTCGCGATCGCTATGAAGTCGCCGCCGGCGCCCGGCGTTTCGAGAACTGGGAATCCAATTTCGCCGGCAAGATCGGCCTTGGCGTCGCCATGGATTACGCCCAAGGCTGGGGTCTCGCGGCCATCCGCGATCGTAGCTATGGCATGGCCCATGGCTTGCGGGCGCGGCTTATGGACATACCGGGTGTTTCCGTTCACGACCTGGGAGTCGAGCGTTGCGCCATCGTATCGTTCCATATGGCGGGCCGGGAAGCGTCGATGATTGCGGCGGCGGCGGCCGATCAGGCCATCAACGTTTCTGTATCGAACGTCGCTTCGACCCGCCTCGACATGGAGGGACGGGTGCCTGGCGACGTGGTGCGCGCCTCGGTTCACTATTACAACAGCGATGAGGAAATTGACCGACTCTGTACGGTCATCGAGGCCTTGCGCTAATCGTTTACCGCCTTGGGATCGAGGGCGTCCTGCAGGCCGTCGCCGAGGAAGTTGAAGGCAATCACCGTGAGGAAGATCAGCAGGCCGGGATAGAAGGCCAGGGCCGGGGCCTCGTAGATCAGTTCCTGGGCGTTGTTCAGCATGTTGCCCCAGCTGGCAATGGGCGGCTGAATGCCGAGGCCGAGGAAGCTGAGCACCGATTCAAACAGGATGATATTGCCCACGGAGAGGGTAGTGGCGACGATGATCGGCGATACCGCGTTGGGTAGGATGTGGGTTGCCATGATGCGCAGGCCGCTGGCGCCCATGCCGCGGGCGGCGATGACGTATTCACGTTCCCGCAACGTCAGGGCGGCGCCGCGCACCAGCCGCGCCACCGTGGTCCAGCCGACCAGGGTGATGATCAGCACGATGCGGTACAGGCTTTCGCCTTGAGCCCCGGCCAGCGGGGCGAGCAGGGGAATGCGCGTCATGTCGATAGCCGCCAGGACGATCAGCAAGGGCAGCAGGGGAAGGGCGATAACGCCATCGGTGACGCGCATCAGCACCGCATCGACCCAGCCGCCGTAGTAACCGGAAACAAGACCGATGGCGGTGCCGATGACGGCCGCGGCGGCGGCGGTCACCAGGGCGACCACCAGGGATATCTGGCCGCCGTAAAGCAGACGCGCCAGCACGTCGCGTCCCAACTCGTCGGTACCCAGGGGATGGCCCGGGCCGGGCGCGCCGAAACGGGCCAGTAGATCGACCTCGTTGGCATCGATGCCCAATATCATCTCGACCAGGGGCGCGGCGGCGACCACGGCGGCGAGCACGGCCAACACCACGGCGCTGGCCACCGCCATGCGATGACGTAGGAAACGTCTAAGGGTGAGCGACGCCATGGAACGCCCTGGGGCGATGGTGATGTCGCTCACAATGAACCCTCCCGCTGGTAGGAAATGCGCGGGTCGAGCCAGGCGTAACAGAGATCGGCGGCGAGATTGGCCAACAGGGTGACCAGGGTGGCGAACAACAGGCAAATCAAAGCCAGGTTGAAGTCGTTGCCGAGGATTGAATCGTAGATCAGCTTGCCCATGCCCAGGTAGGAGAACATGGTCTCGGTAATTAGGGCGCCGGAGAACAGACCGCCGAAACTCAGGGCGACGATGGTGACGACGGGGATCAGGGCGTTGCGCAGGGCGTGCTTGAACACCACCCGGCCTTCGGTGAGGCCCTTGGCCCGGGCCGTGCGGATGTAATCCTGGCGCATGGTCTCCATGGTCGAGGCGCGGATGAAGCGGGCGAAGCCGCCGGCGCTGGCGGCGCTCAGGGTGAGCACGGGAAGCACCAGATATTTCGCCCGGTCCGCCAGACTGTCGACACCGATGGTCTGCATGCCGCCGGCCGGCAGCAGCCGCCACTCGACGGCAAACAGGTAGATCAGCATGAGGGCGAACCAGAACACCGGTATGGAGATGCCGGCCAGGGCCATGAAATTGACCGCGTAGTCCCGCGCCCCATAGGGCCGCAGCGCCGAGTAGATGCCGATGGGCAGGGCGATCAGCAGCGACACCACGAAGCTCAGGCCCATGAGCACCAGGGTGTTGGAGAGCCGCGGCATGATGATGTCGAGCACCGGCGCGTTGTGGATGCGGGAATAGCCTAAATCGCCTTTCAGAGCCGCCGTGAGCCAGTTGACGTAGCGTTCATGGAGCGGCTTATCGAGACCGTAGAGCGCCTTGAGCCGAGCGGCGTCGGCAGTGGTCAGATTAGGGTCGGCCTGGACCATGATGTCGATGGGATCGCCCGGCATCAGGCCGATCAACCCGTAGATCAGGAAGCTCATGACCGCCAGAACAACAAGCGTCTCGACCAGGCGTCCCGCCACATAGCGTTTCATGGCCTAGGACCAGCCTTTGAGGTGACAGGCGGCGCGGTGACCGTCGCCACTGTCGGCCACCGGCTCGAGGACAGGCCGCTCCCGGCGGCAGATGTCGACGGCATTGGGACAGCGCGGATGGAACGGGCAGCCGGCCGGCGGGTTGAGCGGACTCGGCACTTCACCGCCAAGGCCGACCCTGGTGGTGCGCTTACCGCCACCAGGCGTGGGTATCGCCCGCATCAGGGCGCGGGTATAGGGGTGGCTCGGGCGGGCGAAAATATCGTCGCGGGCGGCGCTCTCGACGATACGGCCGAGATACATCACCGCCACCTGGTCGGCCATGTGATCAACCACGGCGAGGTCGTGGCTGACCAGCAGATAGGCCATGCCGCGTTCGTCCTGGAGATCCTGCATGAGGTTGAGCACCTGGCTCTGGACCGAGACGTCGAGGGCCGAGACCGGCTCGTCGGCGATGACCAGTCGGGGCTCCAGGGCCAGGGCGCGGGCGATGCCGATGCGCTGGCGTTGGCCGCCGGAGAATTCATGGGGGTAGCGGTCACCGAGGGACGGCGCCAGGCCGACCGCTTCCATCAGCGCAGCGACCCGTTCAGCGCGGCCCGGTCGGCGATGAATTCGCAGTGGTTCCGAGATGATGGCGGCGACCGTCATGCGCGGGTTGAGCGCACTATAAGGATCTTGAAATATCATCTGAACGTCGCGACGTAAAATATTGATATCGCGCCGTTTATTGGATGATACCAATTGACCATCAAACCGCAATTCACCTGCGGTCGGGCAGTGCAGCAGAGCCAGCATGCGGGCCAGGGTTGTCTTGCCGCAACCCGACTCACCGACCACCGCGAAGGTCTTGCCGGCGTGGAGTTCGATGGTGACATCCTCGACCGCCCGCAGGCCGCCCTTCTTGGCCGCGAACAGCCCGGCGCCCCGGATCGGGAAATGCTTGGTCAGGCCTCTTGCCTCGAGTAGCGGCGTTGAACTCATTGCGTAGCCACCACACAGGCGACGGCGTGGCCGAACACCACCGACTTGAGTTCCGGTTCCGCCTCGGCGCAACGGTCCTCGGCGTAGGGGCAGCGGTCGCGAAAACGGCAACCGGACGGCCAGGCGCCCGGCGCCGGCACCGATCCGGGAATCACCGGTAGGCGCCGTTGACGCCGCGCCACCTGGGGAATGGTCTCGAATAATGCCTTGGTGTAGGGATGGCGCGGATGGCGGAACAGTTCGCCGGCCGGCGCCCGCTCGATGATCCGTCCGGCATACATGACGACGATGTGGTCGGCGATCTCCGAGACCACCCCCAGGTCATGGCTGATGAACAGGATCGCCATGCCCATGTCGGCCTGCAGTTCCAACAGTAACTCGATGATCTGCGCCTGGACGGTGACGTCCAGCGCCGTGGTCGGTTCGTCGGCGATCAGCAGCGCCGGTTTGCAGGCCAGGGCCATGGCGATTATCACCCGCTGGCGCGTGCCGCCGGACAGGCTATGGGGGTAGTCGTGGACCCGTTCCCCGGGCGCCGGAATACCGACCCGGTCGAGCAGATCGATAGTCTCGGCCCAGGCTTCGCGGGGCCCAGCCTTGCCGTGGGCGGTCAACACCTCGGCGATCTGGTCGCCCACCGTGAACACCGGGTTGAGGGCGGTCATGGGCTCCTGGAAGATCATCGCCATGTGATTGCCGCGCACCGCTTCCATGCGCTGTTTCGAGGCGGCCAGCAGGTCGCCGCCCTGAAACCGAACCGTGCCGCCGGTGATGCGGCCGGGCGGCGGCACCAGGCGCAACAGGGCTAACGCCGCCATGGTCTTGCCACAGCCCGATTCCCCGACCATGCCGAGGCTCGCGCCGGGCGCTAAATCATAGGAGATGCCGTCGACAGCGCGGACCTCGCCATGATCCGTGGGAAATGCCACGGAAAGTTCATCGACGCCAAGCAGCGTCGCGGTGGCGTCGTCGCCGGCTATTCGCTCGCCCGCCAGTGCTCAATCCACAGGGTGGTGGTGCCCTGGTGCCCGGTGGGCTCGATGCCGCTGAGCCACGGCGGCAGCACATAGGGCTGGGCGCGGAAGTAAAGCGGCAATACAGGCAGCTCTCCGGCGTATATCTGCTGCATCCGCCGCCAATAGCCGCGCCGGGTTTCGCGGTCGAGCTCGACCTCGGTCTGTTCGATCATGGCGTCCATTTCGGGGTTGACGAAGCCGGGGGAGTTCTGGCCCGACCAGGCATTGGCCGCGCTCGGAATCATGGCCGAATGCATGGCTGAGCGCGGCACGCTTTCCGGCGACGACAGCCAGGCGTACATGGCCAAGGCCGGATAGCCGCGTTTGGCCACGGTCTCGCCGAAGAACACCCGGGCCGGCTCGTTCTTGATGGTGATCTCGATGCCGACCTTCTTCCACTGGCTCTGCAGCACCTGCTCGACCAGCTCGCGGGTCTTGTTGCCGGCTGTCGTCATGATCTGCAGGGTCAGGCGCTCGCCGGCGGCGTTGTGACGCACACCGTCGCGCATGTCGGTCCAGCCGGCCTCATGGAGCAGGGCCGCCGCCCTGTCCGGGTCGTGGCTGTAGTGGGGGACATCCTCGCTGTAGACCCAGTCAAGCGGATTGACGTTGGAATGGGCCACCGGCTGCTTGCCGCTGAACAACTGGGTGACCAGGGCTTCGCGGTCGAGGGCGTAGATCAGCGCCCGGCGCACCCGGCGGTCAGCCAGGATCGGGTTGTCCAGATTGATGTCTATATGCTCGTAGATCAGCCCCGGCTTGTAGACCACGTTGTAGGCGTCGCCGTGGCGGCGCTCAAACGACAACGCCTGATCAATCGAAAATCCCAGTTCCCCGGCGACATAATCGATGGCCCCGGACAACAGGTTGGCTTCCAGGGCCGCGGTGTTCTCGATGACCCGCACCACCACGCGCTTGAACGCCGGGGCTTCGCCCCACCAGGTCGGGTTGATCTCAAGCACCACATGGCTGCCCGAAACCACCTCGGTGATGCGGTAGGGCCCGAAGTAAAGACCGGGATTGGCGGTGTCGGTGTCGTAGAGGGTGCGGTGGCGGTATTCCGCCGGCTCGGCGAAGGCGGCGCGCTCAAGATGCGTCGGTAACACCGGGATCGAGGCTTGCGCCGGATAGTCGTAGAACAGCTTGTCGAGATGGACCGTGAAGTGCTTGGCATCAACCACGTCGATGGCGGCGATGCGCTGGTAGGTTTCGCGGTCGGCGACGCCGGTTTCCGGGTGCTTGCCCACTTCCCAGCCGAACACCACGTCGGCGCTGGTCACCGCCACGCCGTCGCCCCAGGTAGCGCCGGGCTGAATGGCGAAATCCAGCGCGATGCCCTGGCTGCCGTCGGCCAGGGTTTCGACCCGGGCCAGGCCGTTCTCGATGGTCGGCAACGCGACGCACAACAGACAGGCCATTTCCCAGTCCCGGTCGTAGATCACGAAGGGCCGGCGCGTCATGGCCAGCACGTAGCTTTTGGCCAGCATGGCGTTGATGATCGGGCTGAAGGTGGAGGGGAACTGGGTTATGCCGATGACCAATTGGTCGCGTCCCGCCCGCGCCTCGCCGGCGGCGAACAACAGGGTGGTCGCCAGCAACGCCAGGATCACCCGTTTCATGAGCCGGTTTCCGCCGTTGTCTCGGGCGTCATTGTTGCCATCTATCAGTCCAGACTGAAGCGAGCATAGCCGCATCCCATGGGCTTCGCCAGCCGCCGCAATCGAGGTCAATCGTCGTCCAGGGGGTGACCCGGCGGCGCAAATCATGATAGGTTGCGCCCAGTCGGATTCAACCTGGGTTGTCGTTTTGATGCGTAAGCTACAGGAACTTGTCTCCTATCTTCCGATATTGCTCCTGGGCATCGCCCTGGGATCGACCCTGAACAATTGGGGTTATCTGATTGATGTCGGCGGCTGGTTTGCCCTGGTCGGCCATTTCGTGGCGATCGCCGCGACCCTGGTTTTTATCTACATCTGCGGTGTCCTGGCGCTGTCCATATTGGTGGCGCCAATCATTATCCTGTTCAGCATGCGCGACGATGATTCATTCGCCCTGACCAAGGCCATGGAAGCGCTGGGCAATCCCCGCGTTCTGCTCGCCGCCTGCCGGCGCGCAATCATGGCCATCGCCGAGCCTCTATGGAAGGCTTTGTGGTGGTGCTGGTGGTTTGTCAGCGGCCGCGACGCCGCGCAAGAGAGCCCGCGCGGCGACGGCTGATTTATCGGCCTGGGCGCCAGAAAAACCCGCTCCAACGCTTCCCTTTGCGCCGTTCGTATACTAACAATTGGGGCACTCCTTTTTTGTCCCGATTTACACGGTGTTCGCACCCATGTCCGATCTCGTTCAGTTCTCCAAACGCGGCGCCTTTGGCGTCATTACCGTCACCAACCCGCCGGTTAACGCCCTCAGTGTCGGCGTGCCTGACGGCATCATTGCCGGGGTCGAGGCCAGCCATGCGGACCCCGAAATTTCGGCCATTGTTCTGATCGGCGACGGCCGTACGTTTATTGCCGGCGCCGATATCAAGGAGTTCAACAAGCCCCGGCCACCGGAGGCCAAGGGCCTGGCCGATGTCATGGCGTGCTTCGAGGCGGCGACCAAGCCGGTGATCATCGCGATCCACGGCACCGCTCTCGGCGGCGGTCTGGAATGCGCCATGAGTGGCCATTACCGCTGCGCCGTGGCCAGCGCCAAGGTTGGCCAGCCGGAAGTCAAGATCGGCATCATTCCCGGTGCCGGCGGGACCCAGCGGCTGCCCCGCCTGGTCGGTGTCGAGAAGGGCCT
>JAYGEF010000280.1:0-8282 GCA_046582535.1 Alphaproteobacteria bacterium | reverse complement strand
CGACCTCCTGGCCTTATTTCAGGACGATGAACGGGTCATCCATGCCGGCAAGCGACCCGGCAAGGAAATTGCCGAAATCGCTCTCGCCGAAATCGAGCGCGACAATGCAGCCCACAACGGCACGACCCTGATTGCCGAGCGCGACGGCGAGGCGGTTGGTTTTGTCGCCTGCCACGATGCCCACGACGACGACAACCTGATTTACGCCGACCGCCGCGACCACGGTTACGTCTCGGATATCTTCGTGCTGCACGCCCATCGCGGCCATGGCGTCGGCACCGCCCTGTTCGACGCCGCAGAGGATTATCTGGCCAATCGCGGCTTCACCCGGGTGCGCCTGTGGGTGCTGGTGGACAACAGTCACTCCCGCGCGATCTACGAAAAGCGCGGCTACCGGGGCTACGAAATGATCTACGAAAAACACCTGGGCCAGACGAATGACTCCTGAAGAGAGCCCAGTGGCCGGCATCGTTATCAGACCGGCGCGGCGCGATGATCGCGAATTACTCATCGACCTCCTGACTTTATTGCAGGACAACGAACGGGCCATCCATGCCAACCCGCGCCCCGGTGCCGAGGTCGCCGAAACCGCTCTCGCCAACATCGAGCGCAGAAAAGCGACCCACAACGGCACGGCCCTGATTGCCGAGCGCGGGGGCGAGGCAGTTGGTTTTATCGCCTGCTACGGCGACCATGACGACGACAACCTGATTTACGCGGACCGCCGCGACCACGGCTACATCTCGAACATGTTCGTGACGCCCGCCCGTCGCGGCCATGGCGTCGGCGGCGCCCTGCTCGATGCCGCCGAGGCCTATCTGGCTAATCGCGGCTTCACCCGGGTGCGCCTGTGGGTGCTGGAGGGCAACAGCCCCTCCCGCGCGATTTACGAAAAACGAGGCTATCGCGGTTACGAAATTATCTACGAAAAAGAATTGGCCAGACACGGCGCTTGATTGTTGGGTCAATCGGCGCGAAGAATCGCCCCTGAACAAATTCACTGGGGAGAGCGGGTATGAGCGACTACGCAGCACTGGAAAAACGGCTGGCCGACCGCGAGGTCATTCTGCTCGACGGCGCCATCGGCACCCAACTCCAGTCCATGGGCGTGCCCATGGCCGACTTCGCCTGGGCAGCCCTGGCGCTGCACGGCCATCCCTACACCGTACGCCGCATGCACGAGATGTATATCGCCGCCGGCGTCGATATCATCACCACCAACACCTACGCCTCGGCGCGCCACAACCTGGAGCCCCTGGGCATGGTCGATCAGGTGGCCGAACTCAACCTGCGCGCCGTCATGCTGGCCCAGGACGCCCGCGACAAGGCGGCCAAGGACCGCCCGGTTCTGATCGCCGGCTCGGTCTCCAACTTCGGCCTCAAGACCGGCCAGGAGGCGGGTACGGGAAGCTGGTCCATGGCGCGGCGGCGCACCGAGACCTCGGAGAACCAGGCCAAGGCGAACCTGCGTCAGCAGGCGGAAATTCTCGCCGAGGCCGGGGTCGATTTCCTGATCGCCGAGTCCACCGGCAGCAATAACCACCGCAAATGGGTGGTCGAGGCCTGCGTCGCCACCGGCCTGCCCGTATGGGACGGCTTCAAATGCCGCCTCGATGACGGCATCTGCAAGGTCGGCTATTCGTCGGATCAGACCTTCGAGGACGGCTTCGACGAGGTTGTCGCCCTTGGCGGTTCCGTGGCCGCCGTCTTCCATTCGTCGATCGACGCCACCGATGCCGCGCTGGACATCGTGCGCGACAAGTGGGCCGGCCCCATCGCCGTTTACCCGGAAGCCGAGCGCCGCGACTACGTGTCCGTTCACCGCGACGAGGGCGCGGAAACCCCGGTCGGCCCCGGCGATTTTGTCGCCTGGGCGCAAACCTGCGTCGCCGGCGGCGTGCAAATCATCGGCGGCTGCTGCGGCATCGAAATCGACCACATCCGCCCCCTCCGCGACGCCCTGCCGACGCATTTGCCATGAAACTCGAAGGCTCCTGCCATTGCGGCGCCGTGCGGTTCACCATGGAGTCGTCGGCGCCCTACCCCTACATGCTTTGCTATTGCTCGATCTGCCTTAAGACCGGCGGTGGTGGCGGCTACGCCATCAATCTCATGGCTGACGCGGCGACCCTCACCGTCGAGGGCGAGGCTGACATGGCGGTCTATCAGGCAACGCTCGACAGCGCGTTGAGCCCGGCCCGGCGGCATTTCTGCAAGCGTTGCGCCAGCGCCCTGTGGGTCTTCGATCCAACCTGGCCCGAGCTGATCCACCCCTTCGCCAGCGCCATCGACACGCCCCTGCCGACGCCGCCCGAGACCCTGCACATCATGCTCGACTCCAAGGCCGCCTGGACCGCGGTGCCGGACGGTGACGGCCATCGCCACTTTCCCGAATACCCGGACCAGTCCTTGGAGGATTGGCATCGCAGCCATGGGCTTCACGAGGAGACGTAGGCGGGACCCAGAACGGCAATTACGATCACTCGGCGGGCCGCCTTCCATACACTGCGGCCAACGACAATTGCGATCCTGGGGGCACACGGGTGGCAGAGCAGGGTGTTGAGCGCAGGCTGGCCGCAATCCTGAGCGCGGATGTGGTCGGTTACTCGCGCCTCATGGAGGCGGATGAGGACGGCACGCTCGCCGTGCTGCAGGCGCACCGCGCCGAGTTGATCGACCCGACGATCGCCGCCCATCGTGGCCGGATCGTTAAGCTGATGGGCGATGGTGCCCTGGTCGAATTCGCCAGCGTCGTTGATGCGGTCGAATGCGCGGTCGACGTTCGGCGTGGCATGGCGGCGCGCAATACCGACGTTCCCAGCGGCGAACGGATCGATTTTCGCATCGGCATCAACCTCGGCGATGTGATTATTGAAGGCAACGACATCTACGGCGGCGGGGTTAACATCGCGGCGCGCCTGCAGGAACTGGCCGAGCCCGGCGGCGTGTGCATCGCGGGCACGGTGTTCGACCAAGTCGGGCGCCGGCCCGACCTTAGCTTCGATGACCTCGGCGAGCAGCAGGTGAAGAATATCGACCGGCCCATCCGGGACTATCGCACGCAGTTCGACGGCCGAGGCCCGGAAGAACGAAGCAGCCGCAGCGAGCCGTTGCCGCTTCCCGACAAACCGTCGATTGCCGTACTGCCGTTCGTCAACATGAGCGCCGACGCCGACCAGGAATTTTTCGCCGACGGCATAGCTGAGGACATCATCACCGCCCTGTCGAAGTTCCGCTCGCTGTTCGTCATCGCGCGCAACTCGTCTTTCTCGTTCAAGGGTCAGTCCATGGAGGTCAGGGAAATCGGCCGCAAGCTGGGGGTGCGCTATGTGGTCGAGGGCAGCGTGCGGCGCGCCGGCAATCGGGTGCGCATCACCGCCCAGTTGATTGACGCTGTCGCCGATACCCACCTTTGGGCCGAGCGCTACGACCGCGACCTCGACGACATATTCGCGGTCCAGGACGAGGTGACACACGCCATTGTCACCGCCGTTGAGCCGACGCTTGGTAGTGTCGAGCGCGAACGCGCTCACCGCAAGCCGCCCGAGAACCTGGACGCCTGGGAGAGCTATCAACGCAGCCTGTGGAACGTCTACCAATTCGCGGCGCCAGAGAGAGCCGAGGCGCGATCGTTCTTCCGTCGGGCCATCGAGCTCGACCCTAACTTCGCACCGGCCCATGCCGGCCTGGCCTATGCCATCTACCTGTCGTTCATGTTGGGCTTCCGGACCGATCGCGTGGCCGCCATCGGCGAGGCGCGGGCCGCCGCCCGGCGAGCCCTCGCGCTCGACGGCGACGATGCCCTGGCCCACGCCATGGTGGGCCGGGCCCATTTGATGGTCGGCGAGCATGACGCGGCGATTTCCGCCTGTGAAACCGCGCTCTCGCTCAATACCAACCTGGCAATGTCGCACTACAGCCTGGGCGCCGCCCTGATCTACAGCGGCCGCTTCGAAGAGGGCTTCGCCGCGGTCGACGAAGCCATCCGGCTCAGCCCCCGCGGCCCCATGCTGTGGTTCTTCCTGACCGTCAAGGCTTCGGGAAATATTGGGATGGAGCGTTACGAGTCGAGTCTCGATCTGGCCCGCGCGGCCCAACGTCAGTCCAATGCCGCGGTTTGGGCCTATCTGTGCGAAGTCGTGGCGCTGGTCCACCTCGACCGCATGGCGGAGGCCAGGCAGGCGCTTGAACGCATCACCGCGATCAAGCCCGATTACGACTTGTACTTCCTGGCCGGTACGCTCCAGCAGGCGCGCCAGGTGGGCTGTGAACTGTTCCTCGACGCCCTCGAGAAGCTGGGCGTGGAAGCCGGACGTTAGAGTGGCTCGATGTTCTGGTTCATGTGGAACAGGTTATTCGGATCATAGTCGGCCTTGACCTTTCGCAGGCGCTCGAAGTTGGCGCCGTAGGCATCGGCGACGGGGCCGCTTCCTTCGTCGTCGCCGAGGTAGTTCACATAGCGCTCCGAAGATAGAAACGGCGCCATGGCGTCATGGGTTTCTCTGGCCCAGGCAATATTTGTCTCGCTGTCCGAGGGGTCCTCCCACTGGGAGATTATCAGCAGGTTGTACCCCTTGCGCCGGTGGGGATACGCCGTATCGGTAGCTGGTATCCGGGTAACCGCGCCGTGGAAACTCTCCACGAACAGCTTGCTCATGGGGGAGGGGACGACGTCGAACCGCTCGATGATCGTGTCGATGGCCGCGTCGCTGAGATCGCTTATGAAGCTCGACTTCCAGTAATTGAGGGCGCCCCGGGGGAACATACCATCCATCATGCTGTTGAGCTGGCTGTAAGGGAGCGGACCCATGACGTCCATCACTGGCGTCCCCAGCGCCTTTATGGGTTGAACCGCCGCCTCTCCGTCCTCGGCGGGTCCGGTATGGCAGGCGCCGACACCGACGATCTTCGCGCCTGAACCGTCCGGATGATAGAGTACTCCCGCAAGCATCGCCAGGTCGTCGGAAAGCGACTGGGTCATGTCGCGGTAGAAGCGCAGCACGTCACCGGCCTTCTCGAACGGATGGGCGAGCAGCCCGCCGGTGATCTCGGGCCCCACCGCATGGAGCTTAAACTCCAACGCGGTGGCGACCCCGAAATTGCCGCCGCCGCCCTGCAAGGCCCACAACAGATCAGGGTGCTCCGAGGCGCTTGCCCGCAAAACCCGGCCCTCGGCATCGACCAGCTCGACCGATAGCAGATTGTCGAGGGCAAGCCCGAATCGGCTCATCAGCCAACCGATGCCGCCGCCCAGCGTGAGCCCCGCGACGCCGGTGGTGCCGACTGTCCCTCCCGGGGTCGCAAGTCCGTGCACTTGAGTCTCTCGATTGAGCTCGTTCCAGGTTACGCCTCCTTGAGCGATAACCGTTCGCTTGCCGGGATCGACATGGATTCCTTTCATGAGGGAGAGGTCGAGCATCAACCCATCGTCGACCGTTGCCCGGCCGGCGACGTTATGCCCACCACCGCGGACGACAATTTCGAGACTGCTCTCGCGACCCAGGTTTACCGCATCGACAACATCGGCGACACCCGCACAGCGGGCAATCACCGCCGGCCGCTTGTCGATCATGCCGTTGTGAAGCTGTCTTGCCTCCTCGTACCCGTCGTCGTTGGGTGACAGGAGTGTTCCGGAGAACGTCGGTCCGAGTGCTTCAAGCTGCTCAGTGAGAGACGAAGATGTGGTCATTGGTTCCCCCCAATCAGCGCTCGCATTAGCTTCTGATTTCAAGACAGCGTCTCGAATTCACCGGTGAACCACTCGTAGGTGGAGATCAGCCACTCAAGTGCCTCGGCACGCTGCCCAACATCACTCTACTAATTGGTAAGGTCCATTGCCGCCGAGTCATTGTCAAAGGCTGGCGGTGTCCCGCGGCCCACTCCCGAGCCACGATTGACTTGTTACCACGGGGGTTTACAATCCCTTTCGCCGCTTCATTCCGGGGCGTGTTTCGATCGGTCGGGAGACTGGAATCATGGCCCAATCCCAGCGGCCCCTATCGCCACATATGTCGATTTACAGGCCGCAGCTGACGGCGAATCTGTCGATCATTCACCGCATGACCGGGGTTGGGCTTGCCGTCGGCACCGTGTTCATAACCGTGTGGCTGCTGTCGGCGGCGTGGAGCGCGGACGCCTTCCATTGGGTTCAGGGGTTCTACTCATCGATCCTCGGCAATCTGGTATTGTTCGGTTTTTCGCTGTGTCTTTTCTATCATCTATGCAACGGCATCCGGCACTTGCTGTGGGACATCGGCATGAACCTCGAAATCAGGAGCGTCTACCGGTCCGGCTGGATCATGCTGTTCTTCGCGGCGGTGCTGACCACTTTCGCCTGGACCCTGGCCCTGGATTTCGCTGATATCGCCGGTCTGGCCGGAGGTGCATCATGAGCCTGCGTTCACCCATTGGCCGGGTTCGCGGCCTCGGTTCGGCCAAGGAGGGCACCGGCCACTTCTGGGCCCAACGGGTCACCGCCGTCGCCCTGATTCCCCTGACCTTCATGTTCGTGGTGGTTATCTTCAACTTCATCGGCGCCGACCATGCCCGCGCCGTGGCGCTCATGGGCAATCCGTTCGTCGCCCTGGTCTTTCTGCTGTTCATAATCGCCGGCTTCTATCATTCCCAGCTCGGCTTGCAAGTCGTAATCGAGGACTACATCCATCACGAGGGCATCAAGACACTGTCGTTGCTGGCTGTCTCTCTCGGCACCTTCGCCCTCGGAATCGCCAGCATTTTCGCTGTTCTCAAGCTTTCATTCGGAGGATAGCGAGCCATGTCCGAAGCCTACCCCCTAACCGACCATACTTATGACGTGGTCGTCGTCGGCGCCGGCGGCGCCGGTCTGCGCGCCACCTTCGGCATGGCCGAGAAGGGTCTCAAGACGGCGTGCCTGACCAAGGTTTTCCCGACCCGCAGCCATACGGTCGCCGCCCAGGGCGGCATGAGCGCGGCGCTCGGCAACAACGGCGAGGACGACTGGCGCTGGCACATGTACGACACCATCAAGGGCGCCGACTGGCTTGGCGACCAGGACGCCATTGAATACATGTGCCGCGAGGCGGTGCCCGCGGTCATCGAGCTCGAACACTACGGCGTGCCGTTCTCGCGCAACGAGGACGGCACCATCTACCAGGGCGCCTTCGGCGGCATGACCACCCGCTATGGCGAGGGCCAGGCCACGCGCACCGCCGCTGCCGCCGACCGAACCGGTCACGCCATTCTGCACACCCTCTATCAGCAGTCGCTCAAGCACGACGCCGAGTTCTTCATCGAATATTTTGCCCTCGACCTGATCATGGACGACGACGGCGTGTGCCGGGGCGTTACCGCGTGGAACCTGGATGACGGCACGCTCCATACCTTCCGTGCCCACAAGGTTGTGCTGGCCGCCGGTGGCTATGGCCGCTCCTATTTCTCCTGCACCTCGGCCCATACCTGCACCGGCGACGGCAACGCCATGGCGCTGCGCGCCGGAGTGCCCAACCAGGATATGGAATTCGTCCAGTTCCACCCGACGGGGATTTACGGCTCGGGCTGCCTCATCACCGAGGGCTCGCGCGGCGAGGGCGGCTACCTGAGCAATTCCGAGGGCGAGCGCTTCATGGAGCGCTACGCGCCGTCGGCCAAGGATCTGGCGTCGCGCGACGTGGTCAGCCGCTCCATGACCATCGAAATCCGCGAGGGCCGGGGGATCGGGCCCAACAAGGACCACATCTACCTGCATCTCGAACATCTTGGCGCCGCCCTGCTCGAGGAACGGTTGCCGGGGATTTCAGAATCGGCGCAGATCTTCGCCGGCGTCGACGTCACCAAGGAACCGATCCCGGTGATCCCCACGGTGCACTACAACATGGGCGGTATCCCGACCAACTACCACGGCGAGGTCGTGACCCTTAAAGACGGCGATCCGGATACGGTGGTGCAAGGCCTCATGGCCATCGGCGAAGGCGCCTGCGTCTCGGTCCATGGCGCCAATCGCCTGGGCTCGAACTCGCTGCTCGACATCGTGGTGTTCGGCCGTGCCGCCGCGTTGCGCGCCGCCGCCACCATCGAGCCCGACACCGCCCACAAGGCAATCTCGGGCAACGCGGTGGAGGCCACCCTGGAGCGCTTCGACGCCCTGCGCCACGCCAGCGGCGGCACGCCCACGGCGAAGATCCGCGATAACCTGCAGCAGGCCATGCAGACCAATTGCGCGGTGTTCCGCACCGGCGACATCCTCGCCGAGGGGGTGCGCCGGGTCGACGAGATCTGGAAGTCGTTCGCCGACGTCAGCGTTT
>JAYGEF010000213.1:0-1631 GCA_046582535.1 Alphaproteobacteria bacterium | reverse complement strand
TGGCCGAAGGGCCGCCGGGAGTCGAAAGCCAGTGCCATGTGGACGGCGTCATCGCCCCCATGCGCAAGCTGGTGGAGAACACAGACAACCGGGCTTCCGCCTTCGTCATCGCCTGTTTTTCCGATCCCGGACTCCATTCCGTGCGCGAGACCACGGCCAAGCCGGTGCTCGGCATCGCCGAATGCGCCATGCTGACCGCCTGCACCCTGGGCGACCGCTTCGGCGTCATCGCCATTCTCGCCGCGTCCATGCCGCGCCACCGGCGCTTCATTCGCGGCCTTGGCCTGGACAGCCGCTTCGCCGGCGAGGTGCCCGTGGGCCTCGGCGTCACCGAACTGGCCGACGAGAGCAAGACCCTGGACCGCATGATCGAGTGCGGCCGCCGCCTGCGCGATGACCATGGCGCCGGAGTGCTGATCATGGGTTGCGCCGGCATGGCGCGCTACCGCCAGCGCCTCGAGGACGACACCGGCCTGCCCGTGGTCGACCCGACCCAAGCGGCGGTCACCATGGCCATCGGCGCCGTGCGCCTGGGCCTTGTGACGGCGGCGCAGCGGGGCTGATTACGACGCGTTCAAGGCGAACGGCAGGCCTTTGAGAACCATGCGATAGAGCAGGCGGTTGTCGGCGGCGCTCTTGGGCGCGTCAACCGGCTTGGCCATATGCATGGTTGAGCTGTTGTCCCATATGAGAATGTCGCCGGGCCGCTGCTGGTGGGCGTAGCAGAAGCGCGGCTCGGTGGCGTGCAGTTTAAGCCGGCGCACCAGATCGTGGGCCGCCGCCGTCGCCATGCCCTCGACCTCGGTAATCGATCCGGCCGGCGAATAGATCACCCGCGCGCCGGTGACCGAATGGGGCCGGGCCAGGGGCCGCGCCACCAGGGGTGGCAGGTTGGCGATGGTGTCGTCGCTCATCTTATGGACCGGGTGTTCCCAGTCCTCGACCCCGCCGATGATGTCGCGGGTGCCGGAATAGCAGTGTCGCGCCACGAGCGGCTCGATCTCGCGCTTGGTTCCGTCGTCGAGCGCCGCATAGGCCGCCTGCATGTCGGCGACCACCGTCTGGCCGCCGGTGGCCGGCGCTTGCAGGCAGTGGAGCATGGTGGCGGCGTCCGCATCGGGTTCGGCGGCGCAGTCCGTATGCCAGAACGAAGCGCCGTTGCGGTATTCTTTACGGCTCAACAGGTCGCCGGAATTGCCGACCATGCCCATGCCCGGAATGCCTGGAACATCGAGCGGCGACGGCGCATCGCCGACGCGCGGATCGCCCCACTGATTGGCGAAGGCGGCGAAGGCCTCCGGCGTCGGGTGCTGGTCGCCGAGCAACAGGAAGCGGTATTCAACGAAAGCATCGGCAAGGGTGGCCATGGTGTCGGGGGCCACCGGCTTGGTCACGTCAATGCCGTCGACCCGGACGCCGAAGTCGCCGGGGAGTGGGGTGAGGGTGAGGGACGCTGGCGCCATGGCCAACTATAGGCCAACTTCAATCACGGGCGCATCCACATTGGCGATGGCCCAGGCGCAGGTGGCGCCGAGGTCGTCGCGGGCGTGTTTAGCGAGTTCCTCGGCGGCGTTGGTCAGGCGCTCAGTGCCGTCGTCGGCCAGGGTCTGGAGCACCACCGTGGCGTCTCT
>JAYGEF010000201.1:0-5187 GCA_046582535.1 Alphaproteobacteria bacterium | reverse complement strand
CTCGTCGAACGAGGTCACGAAGGCGAACAGATAGGCGGCGATCAGCCCCGGCTGGATCAGCGGGAAGGTGATGTGCCAGAGGGTCCGGCCCTTGCTCGCGCCCAACGTCCAGGCCGCCTGATCGAGCCGCTCGTCATAGTTCTTGAGCACCGCCATGACAGTCACCACCACGAACGGCACCGCCAACACCGTATGGCCGAGGACCAGACCGAACGAGGTGCCGACCAGGCCGATGCGGGCATAGAGATAGAAGATGGCGATGGCGATGATGATGCGCGGAATGATCAGCGGCGACAAAATAACGACCAGCGCAAGGGTCTTCATGACGAGCTTCTGACGGGCCAGCACGAAGGCGGCGGGGACACCGATGACCATCGACAAGGTGGCCGAGAAGACAGCCACCAGGAACGACCGGACCATCGCCCCGACCCAGATGTCGGAGCCCAGGAACTCCTCGTACCAGTGCAGGGTGAAACCCTTCATGGGCCACTCGATGAACTGGTTCTCGCTGAACGAAATCGGCACCACGAAGAACGACGGCGCCGCGAGATAGAAGATGACCGTCATGGCGACGACCCACAGCACGCCGCGCGACATCCCCATGCGCTGCCGGTCGGCGCGGATCGGGCGCAGGAATTCCACGGCGACGCTGAACAGATCGCAAATCCAGCCCAGGGCCGCGATCAGATAACCACCGAGCCAACCGCCAAACCGGCCGATCAGATTGTTCGATCCGGAGATCGCCCGCTCCACCGCCGCCGAACCGCCGGCCAGGGTCGACATGCCGAGCAGGCGGTCGTAGACGTAGAAGACGACCACCGCGGTGGTCAGCAGCAGCACCGCGACGGCGCCGGCGAAGCCCCAGTTCAACAGTTCCTCGATCTGCTCGATGATGACTTGGGCGACCATGATCTCGCGGCCGCCGCCGAGCAGCGCCGGGGTGATGAAGAAACCCAACGCGGTAATGAAGACCAGCAGGCCGCCGGCGGCGAGGCCGGGCAACGACAGCGGGAAATAGATGCGCCAGAATGCCTGCCCGCCGCGCGCCCCGAGGGTAGCGGCCGCCTTGGGCAGATTGGAGTCGATGGTCCGCATCACCGCCAGCATGGTGAGCACGGCCAGCGGCATGAGCGCGTGGGCCATGCCGATCATGACGCCGGCGAAGTTGTACATCAGCTTGGCCGGAGTATCGGTGATGCCGAGGTCCATGAGCAAGGTGTTGATCGTGCCGTGACGCCCGAGCAGCACGATCCAGGCGAAGGTGCGGACCAGGAAACTGGTCCAAAACGGCAGCAGCACCCAGATAATCAGGGTATTGCGCTTGCGCGCGCTGATGGTCGCCAGCAGATAGGCCACCGGATATCCCAGCAGCAGGGAGAACAGCGTCGTCCAGGCGGCGATGCGGAAGGTGATGCCGAGCACCTTCACATAGGTGGTGCGGGCGAACAGCTTACTGTAGTGCTCGATGCTCAGGCCGCCGCTGTTGTCGACAATGCTGAGCCACAGAAGCTGGCCCACCGGATAGACGAACAGGAAGCCGAGGTAAATGAGCAGCGGGAACAGCGGCCACGCGGCAACCCAGGCGGAGCGCCGCCGGTAGACCTTGGCCTCCGGCGCCGCGGCGTCGGCTGTGGCGGTCATGGGCCGTCCGGCCTTTCACCCTTGGGCAACAGAACCGTGCTTTCCTCGACCCAGCCGAAGCGGACCTGCGAACCCGGTTCGGCGCTCGGCGCGCCAACATGGGTCAATCGGGTCGCCGAAATCGGCTTGCCGTCGGCGGTCTCGGCGTAGAACTTGGTCACCTGCCCGACCAAAATAGTATCCTGCAGGGTGGCGGTGACGACGTTGGCCGCGTCCTCGCCGTCGTCGAGCAGGCGGATGGTTTCGGGGCGCACCATGATCATGACGTCGTCGCCGTTGCTCACCGGGACCTCGCCGCGCGGCACGGCGCGAAGCGCGACGTCGCCGGGGCCCTTGAGGTGAACCACGTCGCTGTCGACGGCGACGACGCGGACATCGAGCAGATTGGATTCACCGAGGAAATCAGCCGCGAAGACAGTTCGCGGATGGAAGTAGAGGTCGTCCGGCGTGCCGAGCTGATTGATCTCGCCTTCGTTCATCAGGCAGATCCGGTCCGACATCACCAGCGCTTCCTCCTGATCGTGGGTAACGTAGAGCACGGTAATGCCGAGCTCGGTGCAGAGGTGCTTGATTTCAAGCTGCAACTGGTCGCGCAGTTTCTTGTCGAGGGCGCCGAGCGGCTCGTCCATGAGAATGATCGAGGGCCGGTAGACCATGCAGCGCGCCAGGGCGATACGCTGTTGCTGGCCACCCGAAAGCTGGCGCGGCAGGCGGTCGCCGACATCGGGCAGTCGAATGATGTCGAGAACCCGCGCCACCTCCTTGGCGATAACATCGTCGGCCGCCTTGCGCATGCGCAGGGGGAAGGCGATGTTCTCGAAGACGCTGAGATGGGGGAACAGAGCATAGTTCTGAAACACCATGCCGAGGTCGCGCTTGAAGGGCGGTGAATAGGTCGCCAGCTTACCGTCGATCCAGACATCGCCGCTGTCGGGCATGGTCAGCCCGGCGATGATCATCAGCATTGTCGTCTTGCCCGACCCCGACGGCCCCAACAGGGTCAGGAACTCGCCTTCGCGAAGATCGACATTGGCTCCGGCGAGCGCGATCACCGAGCCGTAGGTCTTGCGCAAGTCACGAATCGTCAGCTTAGAATCGGTATTTTCCAAGGTTCGTCACAGTCCTGAAAAAAGGAAGGGTAACGGGGACGCCGACCGGCGCCCCCGTGTCGTCCCGGACTTTGGAGATCAGGGATCAGCTCAACAGCCAGTCGTTGAACCGCTCCATGGCGTTGTCCTTGTGGCTGCCCCAATACACCGGGTCGGCCGGTATCGACACCGCGATGTTCTGCGGCGCGGTTGGCAACAAGTTGGCCCGCGCCTCCGGGATATAATCGTAGGCGCCCGGATTGGTCGGTCCGTAAGCCAATGCTCTGGTATGGACCGCCTGGCGCTCGGCGTTGGCGCAGAACGCGGCGAACTTGCGGCAGGCGTCGACGTTCGGTCCATCGCGCAGAACGCACATGCCCTCGAAGCTCCACAGCGACTGGTTCCACGATACGTTGACCGGCGCGCCGGCGTCGATCGCCGCCTGCGAACGGCCGTTCCAGGTCGGGCACATGTCAACCTCGTGGGTCTTCAGCAACTGTGAGGTCTGGGCCCCGCCTGTCCACCAGATATCGATGTGGTCCTTGATATTGTCGAGGCTCTTGAAGGCCCGGTCGAGGTCGCAGGGGTAAACATCGGCGGGCGCCACGCCGTCGGCCATCAGCGATTGCTCGATGGTGTCCATGGCGTGCTTGCGGATGGCGCGACGGCCCGGAATGCCTTCGATATCCCACAGATCCTTCCAGCCGCCGGTCGGCGCCGACCCAGCGGCGTATACATCGGTCCGGTAGGCCAGAATCGTCGTATAGACGTCGACGCCCATCATGTAGGGCGTGCGGAACTGCGACGGGATCTGCTGGACGTCGGGATCGTCGTCGATTTCGAGTTTGACGAGATAGCCAGCTTCACTCAACAGGTTATGGGCCGAAATGCTCAAGTGGGCCATGTCCCAGGTGTAGCTACCGGTGTCGACCATCGACTTGACCTGGGCCGTGGGCTCGTGCTTGCCGGCGACGCCGGTGACCACGATCTCGCCCTTCATCATCTCGTTGAATGGCTGGTAGTAGGCAGCATTGAACGCTTCTACGTAGGGTCCGCCGGGATCGCGAACGGTGATCTCGATGGCCGCCTTGGCCTTGCGCGACGTCAGGATTGTCGGGAAGGCGGCGGCGAAAGCGGTAGCGCCCGCACCCTTCACGACTTGCCGGCGACTGACTACTGACTTGCCGGTCTTGATTTTCTTGGTCATCGGTTCGTCTCCTTTGTTGTCCCCCTGACGGAGCGAACTGATCGTCCGTCGGCGGATTGCTGCGGCTGTCAAATCACGCTATGTGATCGACAAAGCCCGATTTTCAAGGTGCACGAGAATTCCCCCTCCGGACGCCCCCCTCCTCAGGGACGGTGCAAGGCCTTCACGTGGAGCCCAAGCCATTTTCGTACGATTATGCTAGCGAAACAAATCGCCGCAGGCAACTCTCGCTAAGCACGCCCTGCTTCAGGCGCCGGCCTGGCCGCGAGCGCCGCCGATGTCAATCGCGTAGTGGGTGCGTATATCGTCATCGTTGATGCCGATCAGTTGGGGATTGCGGCAGCCCGGCAGCGGCACCACGTCGTATAGCTCGTTGATGGTGTCTTCGAAGCGCAGGAAGTGAACCCGTTCGCCGGTGGCATGGTCGATGACATCGATGCCGCATCCGGCGTCGGCGTCATGTGCTTTCAAGGCAGCCCCGAGGGGAAGAGCATCGAACTCGCCCTTCTCGCGATCCTTGGATAGGCCGACCAGCGCATAGTCGCCCATGAAGGACAGCCCCCTGGGGTAGCCGGCGTGAAACGACACCGGCACGAACGCGCCCTTGTCGATGTAACCCAGTTCACCCGTACCCGATTGTAACAGCCACAAGCAGCCCTGGTGAAGCCGGGGAGAATGGGGGTGCGACAAGCCTTCAACAACGTTGTCCTGGTTGTGCACATCGATGATGCAGCCGCTCGCCTCCGGGCCACGCCAGCCTTCCTTTGTATTGGTCCGGGAAAACGCCGTGACATAACGCGGCACACCGTCATCCATGGACAGGCCGTTGAGATGGCGGCGTTCTTCGGAAATTAGTTCGGTGATGAAGTTCGGCTGCCACAGCGGCGTGAAGCTCGACCATTCGTTGGTGGTCGCCAGGCAATTGAACAGGGTGTTGACGAACACCGGCCGGCCCGGTGCCCGAGACTCAATTAGAAAGTGGTACATAGAAAGGGGGCTTTACACAGACGGCAACGGCTAGGTACATCCGGCGCAAGCCCCGGAAGTTACGGGACAAGTTAGAATTCATCCAGTAGCCTAGAAAGCAAATCTATAACAATGACTTAAGTATGGCGGTGGGAGAGGGATTCGAACCCTCGTTAGGGCTTTACACCCTAAACCGGTTTAGCAAACCGGCGCCTTCAGCCACTCGGCCACCCCACCGTATGCAACCTGCGTGCGTTAATCTGAGTGGTTATGTAAGGGGCGGCC
>JAYGEF010000140.1:0-2446 GCA_046582535.1 Alphaproteobacteria bacterium | reverse complement strand
TGCTCGAGGAACGCATCGCCAGCCTCGAGGGCGGCCGCGCGGCGGTCGCCTCGGCCTCCGGCCATTCGGCCCAGTTCCTCGCTTTTTTCTCGCTGCTCAACCCCGGCGACGAGTTCGTCTCGTCGCGCAACCTCTATGGCGGCTCGATTACCCAGTTCGGGGTCAGCTTCAAGCGGCTCGGCTGGACCTGCCATTTCGTCGACCCGTTGGACCCGGCCAACTTCGAAGCGGCGATCACGCCCAACTGCAAGGCGCTGTTCATCGAGGCCCTGGCCAATCCCGGCGGCGTGGTGGTCGATATCGAGGCCGTCGCCGCCGTCGCCAAGGCCCACGGCATCCCGCTCATCGTCGACAACACCCTGGCCACGCCCTATCTGTGCCGGCCCATGGAGTGGGGCGCCGACATCGTCATTCACTCGGCGACCAAGTTCATCGGCGGCCACGGCAATTCCATGGGTGGGCTGGTCGTCGAATCCGGGCATTTCGACTGGTTCAAGGACGACCGCTTTCCGACCATGACCGAGCCCGACCCGGCCTATCACGGGCTGACCTTCGCCGAGACCTTCGGCGACTTCGGGTACACCATGAAGACCCGCGCCGTCGGTCTGCGCGATTTCGGCCCGGCCCTGGCGCCCCAGAACGCCTATCTGTTGCTCCAAGGGGTCGAGACCTTGCCACTGCGCATGGAACGCCACTGCGCCAACACCCAAATAGTCGCCGAGTATCTCGAGAACCACCCAAAGGTTGCCTGGGTTTCCTACGCCGGGCTCTCATCGAGCCCGTACAACGCCCTCGCCGCCAAATACCTGCCGCTCGGCGCCGGTGCGGTGTTCACCTTCGGCGTCAAGGGCGGTTTTGAGGCCGGGATCAAACTGGTCGAGGCCTGCAACCTGTTTTCCCACCTGGCCAATATCGGCGACACCCGCAGCCTCATACTGCACCCGGCATCGACCACTCATCGCCAGTTGAGCGACGAGCAGCGCGAGGCCGCCGGCGCCGCGCCCGACGTCATCCGCCTGTCTATTGGCCTGGAAACCGTCGCCGACATTATCGCCGACCTCGACCATGCACTGGACCGGGCATGAAAACCCCACGCAACATTATCTTCGCTACGCTTTTATTCATTGCCCCTGCCCAAGCCCACTCCGCCGGCACGGTTGATCTGGCCCTGGTGCTGGCGGTCGATGCGTCATCGAGCGTCAGTTACGTCGAGTTCAATCTTCAGATGTCCGGCCTCGCCGATGCTTTCCGCGACAAGAGCGTGCAAGCCGCCATCGCACTCGCGACGCCCAACGGCATGGCGGTAACCATGGTCCAGTGGTCGAGCATCGGCGAGCAGCGCCAGGCGTTTCCCTGGACGGTCCTACGCGAGCCTGACGATGCCGAGGCCTTGGCCGAGGTCATCGGCCGCACGCCACGTCTCAATCACGGCGGCGGCACGGCGATCAGCGATGCCATCGACTTCTCTGTCGGCCTGATACAGGGCAGCCGCGTCACGGCTACGCGGCGCGTCATTGATATCTCCGGTGACGGCCGCACCAACATGGGGCTCGAGCGCGGGCCCGAGACCTCACGGCGCGCGGTCGCCGCGGGCATCATCATAAACGGCTTGGCTATTCTCAACGACGACCCGTTGCTCGAAGCTTACTACCTGACCCACGTAATCGGCGGCACCAACGCCTTCACCATGGTGGCCGACGACTACAGCGACTTCGCCGCGGCTATCCGGATCAAGCTGATCACCGAAATTACCGGCGCCCCTATGTTCTAAAGCGGATGCACCCGCACCGGCAGGTCGGTGAATCCATGAATGAAGTTGGACGGGACCCTGACCGGCTCGCCGACCACCTCGACCATCTCGAACCGCGCCATGATCTCTTCCCACAAAATTCGCAGCTGCATCTCGGCAAGCCGATTGCCCATGCAACGGTGAACGCCGAAACCGAACGACAGATGCTGGCGCGCCTTAGCCCGATCAATGAGAAACTCGTCGGCCCGCTCGATAACGCTGTCGTCGCGGTTGCCGGACAAATACCACATGATCACCTTGTCGCCTTGGCGGATGAGCTTGCCCCCTAACTCGGTGTCGGCGGTCGCCGTGCGGCGCATATGCGCAAGGGGTGTCTGATAGCGTATAATCTCCGACACCATGTTGGGGATCAGCGACGTGTCGGCTCTCAGCTTGTCGTACTCGGCCGGACTTTGATTGAGGGCCAGCACCCCGCCGCTGATCGAGTTTCGCGTGGTGTCGTTGCCCCCGACGATGAGCAGTATCAGATTGCCGAGGAATTCCTGCGGCGACATATGGCGCGTCGACTCGCCGTGGGCCAGCATGGAGATGAGGTCGTTACGCGGTGGCTGAGCGATGCGTTCGTTCCACAGCTTGGTGAAATAGTCGAGGCAATCCTGCATCTCGCTGTGGTACTCGCTCGCATCCTCGATGAGG
>JAYGEF010000033.1:0-2065 GCA_046582535.1 Alphaproteobacteria bacterium | reverse complement strand
GGCGCGATCGAAGGCGAGCAGCGGCACCAGAACAGCCGCCGGCGTTATCAGTTCCTGATCCGCCGCCGGCACGCGGGTACCGAACACCGCCTCCACTAGGGCATCGCCCGGTGTCCAGGCGCGGAATATCAGCGCCGCGTCGCGCCCCTCCACGACCGGTAAGCACAGCTGGTGTCCGCGCGCGATCAAGGCTGTCATCAACGGCCGTGGATCCATTTCGCTCGCCATCGGCCAAAAGCCGGAGATCGCGACGCCATGTCTGATCGGGACATCGTCGAGGGCATGTCGTGCCAGGGCGCCAGACGCGGCGTCGCCAAGCCGCGGCCCGCGTGCGTCTCTCCGGTCTCGACTGAGCACGCGCAAAGCCGTCTTGTCGATGGTCACCGGTTGGGGCCCTCGGCGCGGCCATTATGGAAGGTGGACGGGACCGCACAGACCGTCGGCGTGCAGTACCACTGTGGCCTGCTTGTGCAGGTGGGCGCCATATGCCGACGGCACACCGCCGGTAGGGACAGCTCCCGAGTGGAACGACATTGGCCCAGGGACATGCGTGCCAAAACGTATCGCGCAGTACCCGCCCACCTATGAAGCTAGTTATTTTCGAGGCTCGCGGCAATGTTCTCGATTCGCGCGGCCACGCTGTCGAAGGTCTCGGCGACCCCGGCCATCGCCATGGTACTGGCGGCGCCACCGCCGGTTTTGGTGCCATCGTAGGAGTCCGACAGCTCATCGGCGATGGTGATTCCCGCCATCACCAGCAGATGGGTGTCGCTGATTTGGCCGGTCTTCGAGCCGATCTTGTCAGTCAGGCTCTTGACCACCGCGTCGAGATAGTCGCCGAGTTGGCGGAGGTGATCTTCCTCGCCGTCCTCGCAGCTGATCGGATAGGAGCGTCCGTTGATTTTGACCCTGATCTGACCCATGCCTTGATCCCGTCCTATTCGCCGAGCGCCGTGCGAACGCGCTCGATGGTGCCGTCCAATCGACCGGTCACGGTCGCCGTCAATTCTTCCAAGGACCGGTGATTCTCTTGTAGCGACGCCAGCTCGCCGGCCAGGCGATCGCGTTCCGCGGTGGCCGCGGCATGGTCCCGGGCCAGGGTGGTGCGTTCGCTGGTGGCCCGTGCGGCCGCCGCTTCCAGTGTCTCCATAGCCGCCGCGAAACGGCCCTGAGCTTGCTCGATACCTGCCACGTGAACCCCCGTATCTTGTCCGCCATTATGGGGTCGTCCTCGCCTCACGACGACCCGAAGACACAGTATCCGCCGTCTGGAACAGGCGTCAACCGACGCCGTGTCGGAATGCGCAACGGACCGGTTGACGGGGGATGCGTTGGCGGGCATGTTGCGGCTCAATCGGGGGCCGGCATCCGACACCGCTGCAAACCGTTCAGGCCATGAATTTTTCGCGATCGACGTCCCAATGAATACAGGCACCACCACCGGCGCCAACGTCGGACACAAAGAACTGGCGAACGCCATTCGCGCCTTGGCGATGGATGCTGTCCAGCAGGCGAATTCCGGCCATCCGGGCATGCCGATGGGCATGGCCGACGTCGCCACGGTGCTGTTCACCCGGTTCCTGAAGTTCGACCCCCAGATACCGGACTGGCCGGACCGCGACCGTTTCGTGCTGTCGGCCGGCCACGGCTCGATGCTGCTCTATGCGCTGCTCTATCTCACCGGCTATCCCGACATGGATATGGCGCAGCTGCGCGCCTTCCGCCAGCTCGGCAGCAAAACCGCGGGGCATCCCGAGCTCGGCCATGCCGCGGGCATCGAGACGACCACCGGGCCGCTCGGCCAGGGACTCGCCAACGCGGTCGGGATGGCGTTGGCGGAACGTATGATGGCGGCGCGCCACGGCGAAGATCTGGTCGATCACCGGACCTACGTCATTGTCGGTGACGGCTGCCTGATGGAAGGGATCAGCCACGAGGCGATCTCGCTCGCCGGGCATCTCGGGCTCGCCAAGTTGGTGGTGCTTTTCGACGACAACCGCATTTCGATCGACGGTCCGACCGATTTGACCACGTCCGACGATCAGATGGCGCGGTTCGCCGCCTC
>JAYGEF010000460.1:0-6944 GCA_046582535.1 Alphaproteobacteria bacterium | reverse complement strand
TGGCCGAGTGGTTAAAGGCAGCAGACTGTAAATCTGCCGACGTACGTCTACGTAGGTTCGAATCCTACCCCCTCCACCACGGCGTAGCGCTTGGGTAGGTAAACGGTGTGGCAGGGCCGGTAAGGCCGGCATGGCGCGGGTGTAGCTCAATGGTAGAGTTCCAGCCTTCCAAGCTGGCTATACGGGTTCGATCCCCGTCACCCGCTCCAAGCCCTCGCGATTGACGCGGTGGCGGCAGCGGCAAGCGGGCAGCGACGACGATGATTTGAGACCGTGATTTGAGACGATTTGGGCAACCTCTTATAGAGATAGAGAGAACAGCGATGGCGAAGCAAAAGTTTGAACGCACCAAGCCGCATGTCAATGTTGGCACGATTGGCCACGTTGATCATGGCAAGACGACGTTGACGGCAGCGATCACCCGGGTTCTGGCGGATGCCGGCGGTGCCGAGTTTATCGCGTTCGACAAGATCGATAAGGCGCCGGAGGAACGCGCGCGTGGCATCACCATCAACACGGCTCATGTGGAGTACGAAACCGAGGCGCGTCACTACGCCCATGTGGATTGCCCGGGCCATGCGGACTATGTGAAGAACATGATCACCGGTGCGGCGCAGATGGACGGCGCTATTCTGGTTGTCTCGGCGGCTGACGGTCCGATGCCGCAGACGCGGGAGCATATTCTTCTGGCGCGTCAGGTTGGTGTACCGGCGCTTGTTGTGTTTCTCAACAAGGCGGACATGGTCGATGACGAGGAGATTCTCGAGCTTGTCGAGCTTGAGGTTCGCGAGTTGCTCAGCCTGTACGACTTTCCGGGCGACGATATTCCGGTGATTACCGGTTCGGCGCTGAAGGCGCTTGATGGCGACGACAGCGACGTGGCGAAAGGTTCGATCATAAAGCTGATGGCGGCGGTTGATGAGTACATCCCGACGCCTGACCGTCCTGTTGATCTGCCGTTCCTGATGCCGATCGAGGATGTGTTCTCGATTTCGGGCCGCGGCACGGTTGTCACGGGTCGTGTTGAACGCGGTATTGTGCGGACCGGCGAGGACATCGAGATTGTCGGTATCAAGGACACCACGAAGACGGTTTGTACGGGTGTCGAGATGTTCCGCAAGCTGCTCGACGAAGGCCAGGCGGGCGATAACATCGGTGTTCTGCTTCGCGGTACCAAGCGCGAGGAGGTTGAGCGCGGTCAGGTGTTGTCGAAGCCGGGCGCGATTACGCCGCATACCCAGTTCATGGCGGAGACTTATGTGTTGTCGAAAGAGGAGGGTGGCCGTCACACGCCGTTTTTCTCGAACTACCGGCCGCAGTTTTACTTCCGGACGACGGACGTTACGGGTTCGATCGAGTTGCCCGAGGGTGTCGAGATGGTGATGCCGGGTGACAACGTGACCATGAAGGTCAATCTGATCGCGCCGATCGCCATGGACGAAGGCTTGCGCTTCGCCATTCGCGAAGGCGGCCGAACGGTCGGCGCCGGCGTCGTTACAAGCATCATCGAGTAGAACGTTCTCGGCAACCGCCGACAATCGGAGAGACGGAACCATGGCTTTAGACAATCAAAATATTCGCATCCGATTGAGGGCGTTCGATCACCGCGTGCTTGACCAGTCGACGAGCGAGATCGTCAATACGGCAAAGCGCACCGGGGCGCGGGTGCGGGGACCAATCCCGCTGCCGACCCGGATCGAGCGCTTTACCGTGCTGCGTTCGCCGCACATCGACAAGAAGTCGCGTGAGCAATTCGAAATTCGCACACACAAGCGGCTGCTCGACATCATCGACCCGACACCTCAGACCGTGGACGCGCTCATGAAGCTCGACCTCGCCTCCGGTGTCGATGTCGAGATCAAGCTTTAGGGAGTGGGATCCATGCGATCCGGTGTAATAGCTGAAAAACTGGGGATGACCCGCGTGTTCAACGCCGACGGCGCTCATGTGCCGGTTACCGTGCTGAAGATGGACGCGTGCCAGGTTATCGCCACGCGCGATATCGAACGCCATGGCTACACCGCGGTGCAACTCGGTGTCGGCAAGGTCAAGGTCAAGAACGTGACCAAGCCCATGCGCGGTCATTTTGCCAAGGCGCGGATTGAGCCCAAGCGCAAGCTCGCCGAGTTCCGGGTCGACCCGGACTGCCTGCTCGATGTTGGCGCCACCCTGTCACCCGATCACTTCATCTCGGGTCAGTACGTTGATGTGGTCGGCACCTCGATCGGCAAGGGTTTCGCCGGTGTCATGAAGCGCCACAATTTCTCCGGACAGCGTGCCACCCACGGTGTCTCCCTGGCCCACCGCATGCCCGGTTCCACGGGGCAGTGCCAGGATCCGGGCCGGGTGTTCAAGGGCCATAAGATGGCCGGCCACATGGGCGACGAGCGGGTCACGGTGCAAAATCTTGAGGTCGTTCAGGTCGACTGCGAACGCGGCCTGATCCTCATCAGGGGCGGGGTGCCTGGCTCGAAGGGTGGCTATGTGCTGATTTCCGACGCCATCAAGCGCACGCTGCCCGAAGGCGTGCCGTTCCCGGCCGGTCTGGTTGAAGATGCGACCAGCGAGGCCGAAGAGGCGCCCGCCGAGGACGTTCAGGCCGAGGCTGATGCCGACCAGGCGCCAGCCGAAGATGTTGTTTCCGACGACGCCGGCGCTGATGCCGGCAAAGATAAGGAGTGAGCCCGGTGAAGTGTAAAGTCACCACGCTCGATAACAAGGGTGCCGGCGATATCGATCTCGCCGAAGAGGTGTTCGGTCTGCCGCCGCGGGCCGACATCCTGCAGCGCATGGTGCGCTGGCAGCTGGCCAAACGCCGTTCGGGCAACCATAAGGTCAAACAAGTTTCCGAGATCCGCGGTTCAACCCGCAAGATTTCCAACCAGAAGGGCGGCGGCCGTGCCCGTCACAGCACCACCAAGGCGCCGCAGTTTCGCGGTGGCGCGGTGACCTTCGGTCCGGTGGTTCGCGATCATGGCTTTTCGTTGCCCAAGAAGGTTCGCAAGCTGGCCCTGAAAACCGCCTTGTCGACCAAGAAGGCCGACGGCAACCTGATCGTGCTGGAAGCGGCGACGCTTAAGGATCCCAAGACCAAGTCCCTGGTTGCCGCCCTCGACAAGCTCGGCCTCAAGCGCGCTCTGTTCATCGACGGCACCGAGGTCGACGATAATTTCTCCCGCGCCGCGGCCAACCTGCACGGCATCGACTTGCTGCCGCAGCAGGGCGCTAACGTTTACGACATTCTGCGGTGCGACACGCTGGTGCTGACCCGCGCCGCGGTCGAACATCTGGAGGCGCGCCTCAAATGAACTCAGAACGCAAATACGACGTGATCCTCGCGCCGGTGGTGACTGAAAAGTCGACCCAGGGCGCCGAGTACAACCAATTGACCTTTCGGGTAACCCGCGACGCCACCAAGCGCGAGATCAAAGCCGGTATCGAAGAGCTTTTCGGCGTCAAGGTCACCAAGGTGAACACCCTCAATATGCGCGGCAAGATCAAGCGCTTCCGGGGCCGTCTCGGCAAACGAGCCGACTATAAAAAAGCGATCGTCACCCTCGCCGAGGGTGAGCGGATCGATATCACCACGGGGATCTAGACGATGGCCCTCAAGACCTTCAATCCCAATACACCGTCCCAGCGCGAGCTGGTGCTGGTCGATCGCTCGGCGCTCTATAAGGGCAAGCCGGTCAAGGCTCTGACCGAAGGCAAATCGCAGAGCGCAGGGCGTAACAACATGGGCCGGATTACCGTTCGCCGGCGTGGTGGTGGTCACAAGCAGCGCTACCGTATGGTTGACTTCAAACGGCGCAAATTCGACATGCCGGCCACAGTTGAGCGCCTTGAGTACGACCCCAATCGGTCGGCCTTCATTGCCCTGATCCGCTATGAGGACGGTGAGCTGTCATACATTCTGGCGCCCCAGCGGTTGCAGCCGGGCGCCACGGTAATTTCCGGCGAGCGCGCCGACATCGTGCCGGGCAACGCCATGCCTATGCAGAACATTCCGGTCGGCACCATCATCCATAACATCGAGATGAAGCCGAAGAAGGGTGGCCAGATTGCTCGCGCCGCTGGGGGCTATGCCCAGTTGGTCGGCAAGGATGCCGGTTACGCCCTGCTGCGCCTGAGTTCCGGCGAGCAGCGCATGGTGCGGGCCGAGTGCATGGCGACCATTGGCGCCGTGTCGAACCCGGATCACCAGAATATCAATCTCGGCAAGGCTGGACGTAACCGTTGGCTCGGAAAACGACCTTCGGTTCGCGGTGTTGCCATGAACCCGGTGGACCATCCCCATGGTGGCGGCGAAGGCCGTACCTCGGGCGGTCGCCATCCGGTAACGCCATGGGGCGTGCCGACCAAGGGTAAGCGTACCCGGTCGAACAAAAAGACAGACTCGATGATCTTGCGCCGCCGGCGCAAGAAGAAGTAGGAGGCGAGGCACGTGGCTCGTTCTGTTTGGAAAGGTCCGTTCATCGACGGCTATCTGCTGAAAAAGGCAGAAGTGACGCAAAGTTCGGGACGTAAGGAAGTAATTCGTACCTGGTCGCGCCGGTCGACCATTCTGCCGCAGTTCGTCGGTCTGACGTTCGGCGTGCATAACGGCCGCAAGTTCGTACCTGTACTGGTGAATGAGAATATGGTGGGGCATAAACTGGGCGAGTTTTCGCCGACACGCACCTATTACGGCCATACAGCCGACAAGAAGGCGAAGAGGGGCTAGGGGCTATGAGTAAGCAGGCGAAGCAACGGCGACTGGCCGACAACGAGGCGATTGCCATTGCCCGGACCATCCGTGTCAGTCCCCAGAAACTCAATCTGGTGGCCCAGAGCATTCGTGGGCTTTCGGTCGAGACCGCGTTGAGTCAGTTGGCTTTTTCTCAACGCCGTATTGCCGTTGATGTGCGCAAGGTGGTGCAGTCAGCGATCGCCAATGCGGAGAACAATCACGACCTTGACGTGGACCGGCTGTTTGTCGCCGAAGCCGTCGTTGGTCGGTCCATGGTGATGAAGCGCTGGCGCCCTCGGGCCCGCGGTCGCACCGCCAGAATTTTAAAGCCGTTCAGCAACCTTACGGTCGTTGTGCGCGAACGCGAGGAGCAGCTCTAATGGGTCAAAAGGTCAACCCGATCGGTTTGCGCCTGGGCATCAACCGCACATGGGATTCGCGGTGGTACGCCAGCAGCGGCTTTGCCGATCTGTTGCACGAAGACCTTCGTCTGCGGGCCTTCCTCAAGAAGCGCCTGGCCCAGGCTGGTGTCAGCAAGATCGTCATCGAGCGGCCGGCCAAGAAGGCGTGGATCACCATCCACACGGCGCGTCCCGGCGTGGTTATCGGCAAGAAGGGCGCCGACATCGAGCGTTTGCGCGGCGAATTGGCCAAGCTGACCGATTCCGACGTGCACATCAACATCGTCGAAATCCGTAAGCCGGAGATTGACGCCCAGTTGGTTGCCGAGAACATTGCCCAGCAGCTTGAGCGTCGTATCGGTTTTCGCCGCGCCATGAAACGTGCCGTTCAGTCGGCTATGCGCCTTGGCGCCCAGGGCATCCGGATCAATTGCGGCGGTCGCCTCGGCGGCGCCGAGATTGCCCGCACCGAGTGGTATCGCGAAGGCCGCGTGCCGCTTCACACGATGCGCGCTGATATCGATTACGGCGTCACCACGGCGCGCACGACCTACGGCAGTTGCGGTGTCAAGGTGTGGGTGTTCAAGGGCGAAATCATGGAGCACGACCCCATGGCCCAGGACAAGCGCGCCCAGGAACAGCAGACCGCGGGGGGTGGCCGGCCCTAAGCGGCCGGACCGCCGACAGAAGGACGAACGTAGATGTTAAGCCCCAAGCGAACGAAATACCGCAAGGCTCATAAGGGTCGCGTGCACGGCAATGCCAAGGGTGGGACCAATCTCAACTTCGGCGCCTTTGGCCTCAAGGCTATTAAGCCTGGTCGTGTTACGGCGCGCCAGATTGAAGCGGCGCGGCGGGCGATCACGCGCCATCTCAAGCGTACGGGGCGGGTTTGGATCAGGATTTTTCCAGACGTGCCGGTAAGCACCAAGCCGGCCGAGGTGCGTATGGGTAAGGGCAAGGGTTCGCCGGAATACTGGATGTGCCGGGTCAAGCCGGGACGGGTCATGTTCGAGGTCGACGGTGTCGCCCCGGACCTGGCCAAAACGGCGATCGAACGTGGCGCCGCCAAACTGCCCATGGCGACCCGGTTCGTCGTGCGCGCGGACGAACTCTAGGCGCTGGCGAAGGGACTGGATTATGAAAGCCGACGATATGCGGGCGAAAAGCCTGGACGAACTGAAAGACGGGCTTATGGGGCTCAAGAAGGAGGCGTTTAACCTGCGTTTCCAGAAAGCTACCGGTCAGCTTGAAAATACCGCGCGGGCGCGCCAAGTGCGCCGTGATATTGCGCGGACCAAAACAATCATGCGGGACAAGTCCCGCGCCGCGTCCTGAGGAGGGCGAAGATGCCGAAACGAGTATTGCGGGGAACGGTGGTCACCGCTGGTGGCGACAAGACAGTTATTGTCCGTGTCGAACGCCGGGTCATGCACCCCATGTACAAGAAATTCATCCGTCGTTCGAAGAAGTACGCGGCCCATGACGAGGACAACCGCTGCGCCCCCGGCGACAAGGTCAGCATTCGGGAAACCCGACCCATATCGAAGCGCAAGACGTGGGAAGTAATCGCGGAGACCGCGTAACCGCGCGGCGCCGAAGGGCAAGAGGATTTAGACTATGATTCAGATGCAAACCAACCTGGAAGTCGCTGACAACTCCGGCGCCCGCCGGGTGCAGTGCATCAAGGTGCTGGGTGGATCGAAGCGCATGACCGCGTCGGTCGGCGACATCATCGTGGTATCGGTGAAGGACGCGATTCCGCGCGGCAAGGTCAAGAAGGGCGATGTCCATCGCGCGGTCATCGTGCGCAC
>JAYGEF010000422.1:0-21074 GCA_046582535.1 Alphaproteobacteria bacterium | reverse complement strand
GAAATCGCCACTCTCGGGGCCAAGGGCTCGCTGTTTCTGACCCGGCCCAGCCTGATGGCCTACAACGCCAAGCGCGAGGCCCTGGTGGCCAGCGCCGCCGCCCTGTTCGACGTCATCGCCAGCGGCCACGTTAAAATCGAGATCAACCAGACCTACGCTCTGGAAGACGTGGTCCAGGCCCATACGGACCTGGAAGCCCGCAAGACCACCGGCTCCACGGTGCTGGTGCCGTAACCCGAGGAGATCCGCCATGACAAAGGTTGTCCGTATCCACGAGCACGGTGGCCCCGAGGTTCTCCAGGTCGAGGACGTCGCCCTGGCCGATCCCGGCCCCGGCGAAGTCTTGCTGCGCAACCAGGCTGTCGGCCTCAATTTCTTCGACACCTACCAGCGCACGGGTATCTATCCCATCGATCTGCCGGCGGCCCTCGGCACTGAATCGGCCGGTGTGATCGAGGCGGTCGGGCCGGGAGTCGAGGACCTCGCGCCAGGTGACCGGGTCTACAATGCGTCTCAGGGCTCCTATTGCGAAGCCATGGTGGTTCCCGTAGGAAACCTGACGCGGTTGCCCGATGACGTTGACGTCCGTGACGCCGCCGCGGCCATGAGCAAGGCCATGACCGTCCAGGCCCTTGTCGAATCCTGCTATCCGGTGACCAGCGGCGACGTGGTCGTGCTCCATGCGGCGGCCGGCGGGGTTGGCCTGATCGCCTGCCAGTGGCTCAAGTCCCTGGGCGCGCGCATCATCGGCACCGTAGGCAGCGACGAAAAGGCCGACCTGGCCCGCGCCAACGGCTGCGACATCGCCCTGGTGGTACCGCGCGACGATCTTGTCGTCTGTGTGATGGATGAAACCGGCGGCGTCGGCGTGCCGGTGGTGTTCGATTCCGTGGGCAATGACAGTTTCGCGAGCAGTCTCAAGAGCCTGCGCCGCCGCGGCACCCTGGTCAGCTTCGGTCAGGCGTCGGGCCTGGTCGAGCCGTTCCGCCCCAACATACTGGCGGCCCACGGCTCGCTCTACCTGACACGGCCGCTGCTCGACGACTTCATCGCCACGCCCGAGGACGCGGCCCACTGCGTCGGTCGGGTGTTCGAGATGATGGCCAACGGCACGGTCAAAATCCACATCGGCCAGACCTACCCGTTAGCCGACACCGCCCAGGCCCACCGCGACCTGGAAGGAAGAAAGACAAAAGGATCAACTGTCTTACTGCCTTAGCAGTAAGACAGTGCTTGTTGGAAAGCGCGTTCAAGCGCCCAATTTTCGTCAAACAGACTGGGGCTCCCGCCAAACGGTTGGCGACCCGCAGTCGCGGGCTGAAAGTAAGTAGAAAGAGAAGAACCCCAGCGGTCATCATTTTGACCGCTGGCAAGCGCGAACGCGCGTCGCCGCTTATGCGGCGGGAGCCCCAGACGGTGTAAATACAAGAATGGGCCCTTGAACGCACTTTCCAATACGAAAAGCCCGGCTTTGGGCTTGTCGGTATCACGTGTTCATGGAATCGAAGAACTCGTTGTTGTCTTTGGTGTTCTTGAGCTTCTCGAGCAGGAATTCCATGGAATCCGAGATCCCCATGGGCATGAGGATACGGCGCAAGACCCACATCTTCGCAAGGTCGCCCTTGCTCACCAACAGTTCTTCCTTGCGGGTGCCCGACTTGCCGATATCGATGGCCGGGAAGGTGCGCTTGTCGGCCAGCTTGCGGTCCATTATGATCTCGGAATTGCCGGTGCCCTTGAACTCCTCGAAAATCACCTCGTCCATGCGCGAGCCGGTGTCGATCAGGGCGGTGGAGATGATGGTCAGCGAGCCGCCGTTCTCGATGTTGCGGGCAGCGCCGAAGAAGCGCTTGGGGCGCTGCAGGGCATTGGCGTCGACACCACCGGTGAGAACCTTGCCCGACGACGGTACAACCGTGTTGTAGGCCCGCGCCAGGCGGGTGATGGAATCGAGCAGGATGACCACGTCGTGCTTGTGTTCCACAAGGCGCTTGGCCTTTTCGATGACCATCTCGGCAACCTGCACGTGGCGCGTAGCCGGCTCGTCGAAGGTCGAACTCACCACTTCGCCATCGACCGAGCGTTGCATGTCGGTGACCTCCTCGGGCCGCTCGTCGATGAGCAGGACGATAAGAAAAATCTCCGGATTATTGGCGGTAACCGCGTGGGCAATGTTCTGCATGAGCACGGTCTTGCCGGCCCGAGGCGGTGACACCAACAACGCCCGCTGGCCCTTGCCGAGCGGCGCCACCAGCTCAATCACCCGGGTGCTGAGATCCTTTTTCGTGGGATCGTTGAGTTCCAGCTTGATGCGCTCTTCCGGATAAAGCGGTGTCAGATTGTCGAAATTGACCCGATGCAGCGCTGCCTCAGGTTCGTCGAAGTTGATGGTGTTGAGCTTGAGCATAGCGAAATAACGTTCGCTATCCTTGGGCGCCCTGATCTCCCCCTCCACCGTATCGCCGGTGCGCAGGGCAAAACGCCTGATCTGGCTGGGCGAAACGTAGATGTCGTCGGGCCCGGGCAGATAGTTGGATTCAGGTGCCCGGAGAAAGCCGAAGCCGTCCTGGAGGATTTCCAGAACACCGTCACCGTAAATTGCCGTGCCCTGATCGGCCAGGTTTTTAAGGATGCCAAACAGGATCTCCTGTTTGCGCATGGTACTGGCCGCTTCGATCCCGACTTCTTCGGCAAAAGCCAAAAGGTCTTCAGGGGTTTTCTTCTTAAGGTCTTGGAGTTTCATAATTGATTACATGAAATGTGAATGAGATTTCGAATGTCGATCAAATCGCGGAACGCGAATGAAATTCGGTATGCGGGGCGCCGATACGAACGGCGATACCCGGTAGCGGATGGTTTGGTGATACACCGATCCCGTTGGGGATAATCGGAGATATTCAGGTGGAGTAGACGTTGCGCGCGGGCTCGCGCGTTGTCACCGATATAGGAACGACGGACACTAGCTTCAAGGCGCGGCGAGTGTCAAACGAAGAATGCCCCGGAGGCTATAAGACACTCTGGTCTAAAACGGTTTGACCACGACCAACACGACAATGGCGATCATCAGCACCGTCGGGACCTCGTTGACCATGCGGTAAAACCGTTGGCCATGCTGGTTGGCGCCGTTGGCGAAATCCTTGCGCCAGCGCCCCATTAGAACGTGGGCAACCACCAGGCCAACGACCAGGGCCAGCTTTGCGTGCAGCCAGCCGTCGGAGAAATCCTCAAAACCGCGCAGCCACAATAGAGTCAGGGCCGAGACCAACACCACGGCCATGGCCGGCATCATGATCGCCCGCAGCAGTCGCCGTTCCATGACCTCGAGCATGGCGGCGCGATCACTGCCATGTTCTGCCTCGCAGTGATAGACGAAGAGCCTCGGCAAATATAGCAGGCCAGCCATCCAGGCAATCACCGCGATAATATGCAAGGCTTTGATCCACAAGTAAAAATCAGCGTCCACCCGATTATCCTCCGATGGCCTGGGGACAGCCTTCGAGACCCTGGGGGCAGATCCGCCCGCCTTCCTGGGAACACAATCCCGTTGGCCCTTTAACCGCGCGCCGCACCAAGGCCCCCAAGCCATCGATAAAGGCCCCCGCGGTGGCCAACGCCGGCACCCGCACGTAGGCCGGAACGCCCCGGCTCTCAGCGAGTTTCCGATACTCTATGTCAAGCTCTACCAGGGTTTCCGAGTGTTCCGACACGAATGCGATAGGCACCACTACCACAGGCAGGCCATCGCGACCGGCACGGGACACCTCGTCGTCGAGGGAAGGGCCAACCCATTCCAGGGGCCCAACCCGGCTTTGATAGCAGACCGTCCAGTCCAGATCAGGATAGTCCGGCGCCAGGGCCTGGGCCACGGCGGCGGCCGAGCGTTCCACCTGCCACACATAGGGATCACCCTTGTCGATGATCTTCTTAGGCAGGCCATGGGCCGAAAACAGCAGCCGTGGCCGCCCGCTCTTGGCGGCTTCATCGAGCCCGGGACGAATTGCCGTCACATGGGCCGCCACCAGGCCATCATCCGCCGGATAGCAACAATAGGTCGTGGTCGGCGCATGGAGCCCGCATTTCGCCGCCTCCTGCCGCCAGGCCCGCAGCGACGAGGCAGTGGTGGTGGTCGAGAATTGCGGATAAAGCGGCAGCAGCACGATACGATCGGGGGCAAAGGCGCGGACTTCCAGCGCCGCTTCCTCGCTCAGGGGATGCCAGTAGCGCATGGCGATGAAAACCCCGACCTCGCCAAGATCGGCGACGGACTCGCCGAGGGCCTCGGCCTGATCCCGGGTCAATCCAAGCAGCGGCGAGGCGCCACCGATCTGATCGTAAATTTCCCGGGCTACCGGCGCCCGGCGGTGGGATATGAGCGTCGCCAAGGCCCAACGCAGAGGCTGGGGCAGGGCGATGATCGCCCGATCATTGAACAGATTGAACAGGAATGGCTGGATCGCCTCGGGCGCATCCGGGCCACCAAGGTTGAAAAGCACCACCGCGACACGATCACCGGCCATGGTCTCGTCCGCGCCTTAAGCGGTCCAGGCGCGCACGGTCTCAACCAGCCGCGCCACATTATCCGGCGGCGTCGCCGGGACAATGCCGTGGCCCAGGTTGAACACGAACGGCCCCCGACCCAGGGCTTCAAGAATTGCCATGATATCCTCGTCCATGCGTGCCCCGCCGGTCAGCAAACAGATCGGATCGAGATTACCCTGGACCGTACAGCGCGATTGCAGCTCCCGGGCGGCCCAGGTTACCGACATGGCGCTATCGATGCCGATGGCGTCGATCCCGGTGTCAGTGACATAATCGCCGGCCATGACCCCGGCGCCGCGCGGGAAACCGATTATGGGGACATCGGGGCAGGCGGCGCGTAACCCCTTGATCATGGCCCGGGCCGGCGCGATGCACCAACGCTGAAACTCCCGTTCCGGCAAGACACCGGCCCAACTATCAAATATTTGAACCGCCTCGACCCCATGACGGACCTGACCGATGAGATATTCCACCGACGCATCGACCAGCAGATCGATAAGCGCCTGAAAGCCTTCCGGATCGCTCAGGGCCCAGCCTTTCGTGGCCGCAAAATCACGGCTCGACCCGCCCTCGACCATGTGTGTCGCCACCGTCCAGGGCGCACCAGCGAAGCCGATCATCGCGGCGTCTGCAGGCAACCCTTGAACAACCCGTTCGACGGTCTCATAGATTGGGGCAAGATGAACGCCGACAGCATTACGATCCAGCGCCGCGATCCCATCGCGATCCCGAATCGGCGTTAACTTCGGTCCTTCACCCTCGACGAATGAAACCTCGGCGCCCAGGGCATCAGGCACCACCAGAATATCTGAAAACAGAATAGCGCCATCCATGCCGAACCGCTTTACCGGTTGCAATGTCACCTCCGCCGCCAGCGCGGGATTGTAGCAAAGATCGAGAAACGACCCGGCTTGGCGCCGGATCTTCTGATACTCGGGCAGATACCGCCCGGCTTGGCGCATGAGCCAGATCGGCGGTGATGACTGAACCTCGCCGCCCAAGGCACGGACCAAAGGTTTATTGCTTGAACTGAAAGACACCGGGAAAATCCCCTGGGATTTGGGTTTAAGACCCTTCAAATACTATTATAAATTAGAATTTGATAGGTAGCTGTAGTAAGTGGATGTCTGTGAGTAACGGGGATTATTGGTTGACCCGATTTATATCCCACGGGTTGGAGGAATCAACCGCGATCCAGTCAGGTCAGTGTATAACCCCTGCACAATATGTGTTGACCATGTCCTGAAGCGATCCGGCGCCGTTTTGGGATTGTGTGAAAAACGGGGATAGTTGCGTGGCCGAGCCAAGTCATCCCTGTGTTCCCCGCAATGCTGTAACGGTTTTCGATCTGTGTGTGGCAAAGAGGATGATTACGGCCTTGCGGGTGTTGATTCGGCGCGTTGTCTGAATCGCCCTGGTTATCCCCGGAATTAACGTTCAGTGCCCTGTGATCATGACTATGAAACGCTTCCATCTTCACCTCGTTTCCGACGCCACTGGCGAAACCATCAATAGCCTTGCCCGGGCGGCTCTGTCCCAGTTCGAAGGTGTCGAGGTGGTCGAACATTTCTGGTCTTTGGTCCGCGGCAAACGTCAAATTGACAACGTGATTGCCGCGGTCGATGCCAACCCCGGCGTCGTGCTCTTCACCCTGGTCGACCGTAAACTGCGGGAACATCTCGAAGACGGCTGCCGTCGTCTTGGGGTACCGACCGTGCCGGTGCTTGAGCCGGTTATCAATGCCTTGTCGTCGTACCTGGGCATCGAATCCCATGGCCAGCCTGGTCTGCAGCATACGCTGGACGCCGAGTATTTCGACCGCATCGACGCCATGCATTTTGTCCTTGCCCATGATGACGGCCAGGCGCTGAGTAGTCTTGAGAAAGCTGATGTGGTGCTGGTCGGGGTCTCGCGGACCTCGAAAACACCGACCTGCTTCTATCTGGCCAACCGCGGGATCAAAGCAGCCAATGTGCCTTTCGTGCCCGGCGTCATTGTGCCGCCGGAGGTCGAGGCGCTTGAATCGCCCATGATCATCGGCCTGACCACGACCCCGGAGCGGCTGGTCGAGGTTCGCCGCAACCGTCTGCGCATGATGAACCACGACCAGGAGACGGATTATGTGGATCATGAGCAGGTCCGCGACGAGGTGCTCTCCGCCCGCCGGCTTTACGCTAAGCATGGCTGGCCGGTGATCGATGTCACCCGCCGTTCCATCGAGGAGGTCGCGGCGGAGATCATCCAGCAATTGGCCAACCGTTACGGCGGCGAAGTGGTTATCTCAACGCGGATCGGCGGCGGTGACGATTAACCCCGCACCGACTGTGGTGCTGGCGTCGAAAAGCGCCGCGCGGGCGGCCATGCTGCGCGGCGCCGGCGTTTCCTTTGTTACCCATAGCGCCGACGTGGACGAGGCCCCGGTCCGTGATGCCCTCCGCGACGATGATGCGGATACCGCGACAGCGGCTATTGTCCTGGCTGAACTCAAAGCAAGCCAGGTTGCTATCCGTCACCCGGGCGCGCTGGTGATCGGCGCTGACCAGATCCTTGATTGCCATGGGGAATGGTTCGACAAACCGACCGACATGGCCGAGGCCCGCGCCCACCTGCTGGCCTTGCGCGGCCGCGACCATCGGCAATTCAGCGGTGTGTGTGTGGTGCGCGATGGGGTTACCCTGTGGTCACACGCTGATCAGGCGGTCCTTATCATGCGCTCGTTCTCTGATGATTTTCTCCATGCCTACCTTGCCGCCACCGGCGATGCGGTACTGTCCTGCGTCGGTGCCTATCAGCTTGAGGGCCTCGGCGCCCAACTGTTCAGTGCTGTGGAGGGCGACTACTTTACGGTCCTGGGGATGCCCCTGCTGCCGCTGCTTGAAACCCTGCGCGGCCATGGGGTGATCGTCGAATGACGGCGACGACGATCAGGGCCGGGGTCATGGGCTGGCCCATCAGTCACTCACGCTCGCCGCGCCTCCATGGGTATTGGCTGGCGCGTTATGGCATTGATGGCACGTACGAAGCGCTGGCCGTCGCGCCCGAGGACCTGGCCGAACAGCTTGGTGCGCTCGGTGATCGAGGCTTCGCCGGAGTCAATCTCACCGTACCCCACAAGGAAGCCGCGCTAGCGGTGGTGACCAGCCTGAGCCCGGCGGCCCGCGCCATTGGCGCGGTCAACACGGTGGTGGTCGGTACTGACGGCGACCTTGAGGGCGACAATACGGATGGCTTCGGTTTTCTTGAAAACCTGCGCCAAGGCGCGGCCGGCTGGCGCGCCGACACGGGACCGGCCGTGGTGCTTGGCGCCGGCGGCGCAGCGCGGGCCATCTGCCATGCCCTGGCCGGGGCCGGGGCGCCGGATATCCGTATCGTCAACCGCACGCCGGCGCGGGCCGAGACCCTGGCTGGGGATTTGGCCGGGCCGCTCATGCCATGGTCATGGGATGACCGTAGCGAGGCCCTGGCGGGCGCCGCTCTGGTGGTCAACACCACGACCCTGGGCATGGTCGGTCAGGATCCGCTCGATCTCGATCTCGCGCGCCTGCCGACCAGCGCCGTGGTCAACGATATCGTTTATGCACCGCTGGAAACCCCATTGCTGGCGGCGGCGGCCAAGCGCGGCAATCCGGTGGTTGACGGCCTTGGCATGTTGTTGCACCAGGCCCGGCCCGGCTTCGAAGCATGGTTCGGAAGGGCGCCCGAGGTCACAGCCGAGCTGCGCGCCCATGTGCTCGGGTCGGAGCCATGATTATTCTCGGCCTTACCGGGTCCATCGGGATGGGCAAGAGCACCGCCGCCGCGGTGCTTAAAAGCCTGGGTGCGGCGGTATTCGATGCCGACGCCGCGGCCCATCAGCTGATTGGCCGCGGCGGCCCGGCGGTGGCCGCTGTCGAGGCGGCGTTTCCCGGCACCACAGTGGCTGGCCGGGTTGATCGCGCTGTCCTTGGCCAGCGGGTGTTCGGCGACCATGACGCCACCTTGCGCCTCGAGGCCATCATCCATCCCGGTGTCGGCGCCATGGAGCGGCGTTTCCTGCGTCTCGCGGCGGCGCGCCGCTGCCCGCTTGCGGTGCGCGACGTGCCGCTGTTGTTCGAGACCGGCGGTGAGCGCCGCTGTGACGCCGTGGCCGTGGTGGTGGCACCGCCCTTTGTTCAGGCCCAGCGGGTACTGCGCCGGCCCGGTATGACCTGTGATCGCCTGGTCGCCATCCGGGCGCGCCAGATGTCCGACCAGGAAAAAGTGCGGCGCGCTGATTTCGTCATCCGCACCGGCCTGGGCAAGCGGACGAGCTTGCGGGATGTCCATGGCATGATCACAATGCTCCAGGGCCGTGAAGGCCGTCATTGGCCACGCCGGGCGCGGATGTAGGAAGAACAAGCCTCATGCGAGAAATTGTCATCGACACCCAAACCACCGGCTTTGACGCTCTTATCGGCGACCGGGTGGTCGAGATCGGCTGTATCGAACTGCTCAATCACATCCCCACGGGCAACGAATATCAGGTCTATATCAACCCGGAACGGGATATGCCGTCCGGCGCCTTCGAGGTTCACGGCCTGTCGGAGGCGTTCCTTTCGGACAAGCCGCTGTTCGCCGATATCGTCGATGATTTCCTTGGGTTTGTCGGCGACGACAAGCTAGTAGCCCACAACGCCAGCTTCGATATGGGGTTTATCAACGCCGAGCTCGGGCGTCTCAAGCGGCCAGCCATTGCCATGTCTCAAGCCATCGACACCGTGGCCATGGCGCGGCGTAAATTCCCTGGCGCACCGGCCGGCCTGGATGCTCTGTGCCGGCGGTTCGCCGTCGATGCTTCGGCCCGTACTCACCATGGCGCTTTGCTCGATGCCGGCCTCCTGGCCGAAGTCTATCTGGCGCTCATTGGCGGGCGGCAGCCGGGCTTGAGCTTGGCCGCGAGTACCATTGATAAAACGTCGTCGCTCTCCGCTGCGCCTGAGACCGCATCTGAAACGAGAACCCGCGAGCCCCGGCCTCACACGTCGACCGATGAGGAAGTGGCGGCCCATGCCGCCTTCGTCGATGGCTTGAAAGACCCGCTCTGGCGACGCTAGGCCCGGCGCCCGGTTAGGCGTCGGTGGCTTCCGTCTCTTTCGCCGCGTCGGGCTGGTTCTGGGGCCCGAACATCTTGTAGAGCTGGACGAAGTCGATAGGCCCGAGCATGAGCTGGGGAAAGCCGCCGTCGCGCACCATGTCGGCGATCACCCGCCGGGCAAAGGGATAGAGAATGCGCGGGCACTCAATCATCAAGGCCGGTTCCAGTTCTTTCTCGGGGAAGCCGGTAACCGTGAACACCCCGGCATAGTGAAGCTCTATAAGAAAGGCGACCTCGCCCTCCTTGGTTGACTCCACCTGGAACTGGAGGATGACCTCGTAATTGTCGCCGCCCATTTTGCGGACCTTGACCTGGACCTTTAGTTCGCCATGAGGCTCCTCGGTGCCCTGGAGAATACTGGCCGGTGACCGCGGACTCTCGAACGACATGTCCTTGATGTACTGGGTAACGTTCTCAATGCGCGCGGCGGGTCCGCCGGCGGGCGCGGTATCAATGGCCATGTTAGGGGCTCCTCATTGCGGCTCGCGCCGTGGCTTGAGTGTCTTCCGACCTTACGGGGCCATTTGACCGCGTCCCCTTAATCCGTGGTTAGGCGCGCGCCGCATGGCGATGCTAAAGCATCGACAAAGGTGCGGAACGCGGCCACGGATTAAGGGGGCGCGGCCTGCGGTGGGGTATCTGAGCGTTTTGGCGGGCGTCGCGGCGCTTGCCCGATGTACCACATCGCGTGGCGCGCCGCTCCTACCCAAAACACTCGGATGCCTCCATCAAATGACCCCGTAAGGTCGGAAGACGCTCTAACACGGACCGCCCTCGGCGGTCAATGTCAGCCGGGGTTGCTTGGGTCAAAGGGGATGACGTCGCAATTCTTTACGGACAGCCCAGTCAGGCCACGAATGAACCCCCAATGGGTGATGACCAGGGTGCGGTCGTGGTCGGGCCAGTCCACAGCGGCCTCGCGAAAGCGTTGCGCCCGGACGACCACGGAATCGTCGCTCTCGGTCTCCTGGTTCCACCACAATTCGTCGATGTGGCTGAAGTCGATGGCCGGCCAGCGCTGGGCCAGCTCATCGCGCGGCGTGCCGATGTCGCAGATGAAGGCGCTGCGCTCACGCACCTCGGGCTCGATGGTGATCGGCAGGCCCAGGGCATCGCCGACGATCTCGGCGGTTTGCAAGGTCCGCGTATAGGGGCTGGTAAGAATCCGGTCGAACGAATAATCGCTAAGCCGCGCCACCGCCTCGCGAGCCTGGCTGTGGCCGCGCTCGGTCAGCTTAGGATCCTCGATACCGGGGTCGACGCCGCTGATGTTATAGACCACGTTGAACTCGGATTCCGCGTGACGCAGCAAAATCATCAATCCCGGTCCTTCTTTTCGTCGGGACTTTCAAGACGCGCGGTCGGCTCGTCAATTTCGACGAACTCGCCATCAATCACACCGTCGTCCTTCTTGGGCGGCCCCCCGGTTGACCAATGGGCCGAGGCGCTGGAGTGGACCGAGCCGTCGGCATTCATTGTCACCGTGCCATGGGCCATCATCCAGCGCACCGCCCAGACCTGCAAAGGCCAGCGCAGGATCGGCACCAGCAGCACTGCGCCGATGGCATCGGTGACAAAGCCCGGGGTCAGCAACAGCAAACCGGCCATGACCAGGCAGACGCCGTCGAGAATTTCGCGCACCGGCGGCTTGCCGGCGTCCATGGTGGCCCGCGCCCGGGCCAGGGTCGAGAGCCCCTGATGGCGCAGCAAAGCGGTGCCGGCGATGGCCGTGGCGAAGATCAGACCAAGGGTCGACCACAGGCCGATTCGATCGCCGACTTCGATGAAGACGGCGATCTCGATCACCGGCATGGTGATAAGGGCGAGGAAAATAGCCAGAGCCATGGTTGCGTCGTGTCCGCGTCAAGACTATGTAGTTATAGAGGCATGCACCGCCGGCCCCAAGCACGGGACTCGACCCGGCTCGGTTCGGCCTCTAGGTTATAGCTGCTACATAAACCACGTTCGCGTGGGAAGGCTAGTGCCAATCCGGCCCTCCCCATGTTCCCGCGGCGCCACCGAGTGGAAGAACAAGCATCAAGATGACCAGTAAACGCCATGGGTGACGGGTTCCAGTTTCTCGATATTATTTTCTTCGCCATGGTCGCGGGGTTCATTCTGCTGCGCCTGCGCAGCGCGCTCGGGCGGCGCACCGGGCACGAGCGGCCGCCGAACAACCCCCTGGCCAACCGCCAGGCCGAAGAAACCAACGACAACGTCGTACAGCTGCCTGATCACGAGGCTGTGCCGGACGAACCGGCCGATGATTTCTCGGACGTTGACGATTCGGTACTCGCCGCCGGTCTCGCCCAGGTCAAGAGCGCCGATCCCGGCTTTACCCGCCAGGGTTTCCTGGAAGGGGCGCGCGGCGCCTTCGAGATTGTTGTCGATGCCTTTGCCGCCGGCGATACCGAGCGCCTGCGCGGTCTGCTTGACGACGACGTCTACCGACCGTTCTCCCGTGCCATCAAGGATCGCGAAAACGCCGACCAGACTCTGGATTCGGCGCTGGTGTCCATCGACGAGGCCGACATTATCGAAGCCGGCATGAACGGTCGCGTCGCCTTCGTCACGGTTCGCGTGGTTAGCAAACAGATCAACGTGACCCACGATCGCGACGGCAATGTGGTCGATGGCGACGCTGCCCACGAAGTCGCGGTCACCGATCTCTGGACCTTCGATCGCGACACCCGGTCACGTAATCCCAACTGGAAACTGGCCGCCACCCGTAGCCCGAATTGACAGCATGGGTCCGCTGCTTCGTCTGACGGCGGCGCTTGGCTTGATTCTGCTGGCCGCTTGTTCCAAGCCGCCGCAAGCGCCCCGCCTCGATCTTGAACGCAGCAGCTATTCCACCCTCAGTGGTTGGCCGGACGATGACCAGGGTCCGGCGCTCCAAGCCTTCCAGCGCTCCTGCGGCGCCCTCGCGGCCATGGCCGATGACCGCACCGTTGGTCCGGTGGGCGGCACGGTGGCTGATTGGCGGCCGGCCTGTGACGCTGCTGCCAGTGCCCATACGCCACGGATGTTCTTCGAGACTTGGTTTACACCGTTCCGGGCCAGCAACCGGGGCGACAGCGAGGGCCTGTTCACCGGCTATTACGAACCGCTGTTGCGTGGCGCCCGTCAGTCCGGCGGCGTCTTCACCGTGCCGCTGCACGGCCGCCCGAGCGGCCTGGTGACCGTCGATCTCGGCCGCTTCGCCGATGACCTCGAGGGCCGCAAGATCATTGGGCGGGTGGTTGATGGCACGGTGGCGCCGTTGCCTGATCGCGGCGAGATCGCCGCCGGCGCCCTTGATGGCCATGCGCCGGTAATCGTCTGGGTCGATGATCCGGTGGACGCTTTTTTTCTCCACGTCCAGGGTTCGGGCCGGGTGGCTCTGGCCGACAGCGGCATGTTGCGGGTCGGCTACGCCGGCGCCAACGGTCACGCCTACACCAGTATCGGCAAGGTGCTGATCGAGCGCGGTGAGATCGCCCGTGCCGACGTTTCCCTGCAGTCGATCCGCGCCTGGCTGGCTGGCAATCCGGGTCAGGCCGCTGGGTTGCTGGCGACCAATCGCTCCTACGTGTTTTTCCGCGAGCTCAAAGGTGATGGGCCCCTGGGTGCCCAGGGCGTGGCTCTGACGCCGGGCCGAAGTCTTGCCGTCGATCGCCGCTTCCTGCCTCTTGGCGTGCCCCTGTGGCTCGATATCATGGCGCCAGCGCTTGGCGGTGGCGACCGTCCGGTTCGCCGCCTGGTCATCGCCCAGGACACCGGTGGCGCCATTCGCGGGCCGGTGCGCGGCGATGTGTTCTGGGGCTTCGGTCCCGAGGCCGAATATGTCGCCGGGCACATGAAGCACCGGGGCGGCTATTATCTGTTGTTGCCGAATTCCGTGGCCCAAGGCTTGCCTTAAACCGGCCGGTCAACCATTCTACGGCCCATGACCACTGCCACCGAATCCCAGGGCCCGCGGGTCGGCCTGTTTGTCACCTGCCTGGCCGATCTGTTCCGCCCCAGCGTCGGTTTCGCCGCCGTGCGCCTGCTCGAAGACGCCGGTTGCCGGGTCGAAGCGCCCCTGGCCCAGACCTGCTGCGGCCAGCCGGCCTACAATTCCGGCGACAGGGCCTCGGCCAGGGATCTGGCGGCCCAAACCATCAAGGCCTTCGACGGCTTCGATTACGTGGTGGCGCCGTCGGGTTCCTGTGCCGGCATGTTGCGGGTCCATTACCCGGCTCTGTTCAAGGACGATCCGGCCATGAAGGCCAAAGCAGCGGCCTTCGCCGAACGCTGCTGGGAACTGGTCTCCTTCCTCCACGACGTGCGCGGCGTGACCAAAGTCGAGGCCCGCTACCATGGCACGGTGACCTACCATGACGCCTGTGCCGGCCTGCGTGAGCTCGGTATTCACGACCAGCCGCGCGCCCTGCTCGAGACCGTCGAGGGCCTGACCCTGACCGAATTGCCGCGGGCCGAGGTATGCTGCGGCTTCGGCGGCACCTTCAGCGTCAAGTACCCGGATATTTCCGTGCGTATCGTCGAGGAAAAGACCGGCCATGTGGCGGCGACCGGGGCCGACACGCTGCTTTCCGGCGATCTCGGCTGTCTGCTCAACCTGGCCGGTAAGCTGTCCCGGGAAGGCAGTCCAGTGAAAGTTCGCCATGTGGCCGAAGTGCTTGCCGGGATGACCGATACCCCGGCCATCGGCCAGGGCGACTGATGCCGCATCGTGCCACCACGGTGGATTTCGAGGCCAACGCCCGCAAGGCCATGGCCGACGTCAATCTCCAGAAGGCCCTGGAAAAAATGCGCTCGGGCTTCCTCGAGAAGCGCCTCGCCGCCACCGGCCGCCTGCCCGAGTTCAACGATCTGCGCGACGAGGCCCGCGACATCAAGGACCATGTGCTGGCCAACCTCGACCACTATCTCGAACGCTTCGGGGCAAAGGTGGTGGCGCAGGGCGGCCACGTCCATTGGTGTCGCGACGCCACCGAGGCCCGGGCGGTGATCCTCGATCTCTGTCGCCAGGCCGACGCCAGATCCGTGACCAAGAGTAAGTCCATGATCGCCGAGGAGATCGACCTCAACCCGTTTCTCGAAGGCCACGGCATCGAGCCGGTGGAAACCGATCTCGGCGAATACATCATTCAGCTGGCCGGCGAGACCCCGAGCCATATCATTGCCCCGGCGGTGCACAAGACCAAGGAGCAGGTCGCCGACCTGTTCGTCGAGCACCACGCCAAATACGGCATGACCAAGCGCCACGACGAGGCCCCGGCCCTGCTTGCCGAGGCCCGCGAGGTGTTGCGCGCCAAATACCTGGAGGCAGATGTCGGCATTACCGGGGCCAACTTCCTGGTTGCCGAGACCGGCTCGTCGATCACCGTGACCAACGAGGGCAATGCGGAGCTGACGCAAATCCTGCCCAAGACCCACATCGTCATCGCCAGTCTGGAGAAGGTGGTGCCGACCCTGGAGGACGCCACTACCATCCTGCGTATCCTGGCGCGCTCGGCCACGGGCCAGGAGTTTTCGGCCTATACCACCTTTGCCACCGGGCCACGCCGGCCTGGCGATCTCGACGGGCCGGAGGAATTTCACGTGGTGCTGCTGGATAACGGCCGCTCCGCCATGCTCGGTACCGAGTTCCAGGACATGCTGCGCTGCATCCGCTGTGGCGCTTGCCTGAGCCATTGCCCGATTTATTCCCACGTTGGCGGTCACGCCTACGGCTGGGTCTATTCAGGACCGATGGGTTCAGTTCTCAATCCCCATCTCATCGGCCTCGAGGCCTCGAGCCACCTGCCCAACGCGTCGACCTTCTGCGGCAAGTGCGAGGAGATCTGCCCCATGCGGATTCCCCTGCCCAAGCTGCTGCGCCACTGGCGCGAGCGCGAATTCGAGGCCGGCCTGCCAGCGGCGAGCCAGCGCGCCGGCCTCGGCCTGTGGGCCTGGCTGGCCAAGCGCCCGGCGCTCTACCACGCCGCCAGCCGTGTGGCGGTCGGAGTCTTGCGGCTGTTCGGGCGGGGTGGGGCGATCCGCTCGCTACCCCTGGCGGGCGGCTGGACCCAGGGCCGCGACCTGCCGGTGCCGGAGGGCGGCACCTTCCATGCCCAATGGAAGGCCCAAGGGCTTAAATCGGACGACAAATCATGAGTAGCCGCGATGACATCCTCGGCACCATCCGCAAGTCCCTCGGCGCGGATGCAACCGGTCGCGACGAGGCTTTGGTCGACGCCCGCCTGGCCCGTCACGCAGTCGGCCTGCAGCCCACCCGCGCCCAGTCCGAGGGCGAGAACCGGGTTGCCCAGTTCATCGAATGGGCCGAATTCGTCGCCACCACGGTGGACCGGGTGGCCAGCCTCGACGACGTGCCGGGAGCGGTCACCAGCTATCTCAGCGCCAACAACCTGCCGGCCAAGGCGCGCCGCGCCACGGACGCCGCCCTCGACGGTATCCCCTGGGAGCGGGCGCCGCTGCTCGAACTCGAGCCCGGCGTTGCCGTGGAGAGCGACGCGGTGTCGATCACCGGCGCCTTCGCCGGTATCGCCGAGACCGGCACCCTGATGCTCAACTCCGGCCCCGGCCATCCCTCGACCCTCAACAGCCTGCCTGAGACCCATGTGGTGGTGCTGCGCCGGGACCAGCTTGTGGGCGGCTACGACGACGCCTGGAACCGCCTGCGCCAGAGCCAGGGCGACGGAACCCTGCCGCGCACGGTGCTGCTGGTCACCGGGCCGTCGCGCTCGGGCGATATCGAGCAGACCATGCAACTCGGCGCTCATGGCCCCAAGCGCCTCCATATCGTGTTGGTCGATGGCGAAGAAACCACCGGCGCCTGACGACGACGATCGCCTGTGGCAGGCGGTGACCGGCGGCGTCGAGCCGCTCAAGAGCAATCGCAAGCGCCCCCCGGCGGCCCGGCCACCGGCCACGCCCGCCGCCAAACCCATCGCCAAAGTCGAGCAGACCCGTCCGGCGCCGCTAAAAGCCACCGCGCCACCACCGCGCCCGGTCGCCCTGCCGCCTCTGGACAAGGCCCGCCCGACCGGTATCGACAAACGCACCGCCGAGCGCCTCAAGCGCGGCAAGCTCGGCGTCGAGGCCCGCCTCGACCTCCATGGCCTGACCCAGGCCGAGGCCCACCGCCGCCTCGACCACTTCCTCGCCGAGGCCTATGACAGCGGTGTGCGCACGGCCATCATCATCACCGGCAAGGGCCGCATCAGCCAGGACGGCGGCATCCTGCGCCAGATGGTGCCGCGCTGGCTCAACCAACCGCCCAACCGCGGCCGCGTCGTCGCCATCAGCGAAGCCCAGCCCAAGGACGGCGGCACCGGCGCGCTTTATGTCAGGGTGAAGAAGAAGCGCATCAATTAAGGGGACAGTATATTTAATTAATAAAATATACTGTCCCCTTAATTATCGCAAATGATGGTCTCGGAATCGATCACCGTGCAGACGCGGCCGCTCGGTTTGAGTGCTCGGGCGGTACCTGCGAAATAGGCGTCGTGGTCGGGCATGTGATGGATGACATCGACCGTGAATATGAAATCGAAGTCATCGCCGGCGATGACGGGCATAGGCCCCGGCGCTGGCTTCGTAATCGGTACGGGCAATTACAAAATAAACTTGGTGAGGTCCGTGTCCTTGGCCAGCTCGCTGACGTTTTTCTCCACATAGGCGCGGTCGATGACCACGGTGGTGCCCGAGCGGTCGGGGGCGTGGAAGCTGATGTCCTCGAGCAGCTTCTCCATGACCGTCTGGAGCCGCCGCGCGCCGATATTCTCGATGGTCTGGTTGATGTCGGCGGCCACGGTGGCGATTTCGTCGACCGCCTCGTCGGCAAAGTCGAGGGTCACCTCCTCGGTCGCCAGCAGGGCGACGTATTGCTTGATCAGGCTGGCCTCGGGCTCGGTCAGGATGCGCTTGAAGTCGTCGCGGGTCAGGGCCTGGAGCTCGACCCGGATGGGCAGGCGGCCCTGAAGCTCGGGCAGCAGGTCCGACGGCTTGGCCAGGTGAAAAGCACCCGAGGCGATGAACAGAATGTGGTCGGTCTTGACCGTGCCGTGCTTGGTCGCCACGGTTGTGCCCTCGATGAGCGGCAGCAGATCGCGCTGAACGCCCTCGCGGCTGACCTCGGCGCCGGCGCGGTCGTGGCGGGCGCAGATTTTGTCGATCTCATCGAGGAAAACGATGCCGTCCTGTTCGACCACATCGATGGCCTCGCGGGTGACGCTGTCGTCATCAAGCAGCTTGTCGCTCTCCTCGGCCACCAGCAAGTCGTAGCTGTCGCCCACCGGCAGGGTTTTTGTGGTGGTGGCGCGCTGGCCGAACGCCTTGCCCAGCATGTCGTTGAGGTTGATCATGCCCATCTGGGCCCCGGGCATGCCGGGAATTTCCATGGTCGGCATGCCGCCGCCACTCTCGGCGACCTCGATGGCGATCTCCTTGTCGCCGAGCTGGCCCTCGCGCAGCATCTTGCGGAATTTCTGGCGGGTTTCGGCCCCGGCGGCCTTGCCGACCAGGGCGTCGATCACTCGTTCCTCGGCGTTGATCTCGGCCTTGGCCCGGACTTCCTTGCGCATGCGCTCGCGGATCAGCGTGATGGAGACCTCGACCAGGTCGCGGATGATCTGCTCGACATCGCGTCCCACATAGCCGACCTCGGTGAACTTGGTCGCCTCGACCTTGATGAACGGGGCGCCGGCGAGGCGCGCCAGGCGCCGCGCGATCTCGGTCTTGCCGACGCCGGTCGGGCCGATCATCAGGATGTTCTTGGGCAGCACTTCCTCGCGCAGGCCCTCGTCGAGCTTCTGACGCCGCCAGCGGTTACGCAGGGCGATGGCCACGGCGCGCTTGGCGTCATTCTGGCCGATGATGAAGCGGTCGAGTTCGGAAACAATTTCGCGGGGACTGAATTCGGTCATGATTCCTTGAGGGTCTCGATGGTGACGTTGTCGTTGGTGTAGACGCAGATGTCGGCGGCGATGGCCATGGAGCGGCGAACGATGGCCTCGGCGTCGAGGCCGTCGACGTCAACCAGGGCGCGGGCCGCGGCCAGGGCGTAGTTGCCGCCGGAGCCGATACCGATCAGCCCATCGTCGGGCTCGAGCACATCGCCGGTGCCCGACAGCAGCAGCGAGACCGATTGGTCCGCAACCGCCATGAGCGCTTCAAGGCGGCGCAGATAGCGGTCCGTGCGCCAGTCCTTGGCGAGCTCGACGCAGGCCCGGGTAAGCTGGCCGGGATGGCGCTCGAGCTTGCTTTCGAGGCGCTCGAACAGGGTGAAGGCGTCGGCCGTGGCGCCGGCGAACCCGGCGATGATGGAGCCGTCGCCGAGGCGCCGGATCTTGTTGGCCTGGGCCTTGACCACGGTGGCGCCCATGGTGACCTGGCCGTCGCCGGCGATGACCACCTGACCGTCCTTGCGGACGCACAGGATGGTGGTGCCGTGCCAGGCGGGGGAATTGGTTTCGGACATTGGTGCCACTGTGTCGGTGAATGGGTGTCGGTGAATGAAGTGTCGGTGAATGAAGAGGCGCCCGTGGAAGCAGGCCCCCCAAACATGTATGGGCCCATGGTTCGCCGTCAAGGGGGCCCGTGATCAAGGGAGGCTGGTGAATCGCCGCCACCCCTGCTAAAACCCGCCCCTGTCCCACCTGATGATTACAATTCCGGCCGGTCACAGTCATGCGCGTCTATACGGTCCATATCGATCCTCTTTCGGTCGCCCCCGATGGCGACGCCGTGCTGGTGCCCGAGGGCTTTTCCTGGTGGGCGGCGCTGTTCACGGTGTTATGGGCGCTTTACCACGGCTTGTGGGACTGGGCCCTGGTGCTGCTCGCCGGCGCCGTTGTGGTCGGCGGGTGCGCCGCCCTCAGCGGACTCGACGAGGTTGGCCAGGCGGTGTTGCAACTGGGATACATGGCGGTCGTCGGCTATCTCGCCAACGACTGGCGGCGCTGGTTCCTGGCGCGCCGGGGTTACCGGATGGCCCATGTGGTCATCGGCGCCAACCTCGCCGCCGCCGAGCAGCGCTATCTCGACCGCGCCCCGGCGCTTGCCTCATGACCGCTACCAGCGTTGAACAGCTGACCGCGTTAAGCCGCCAGGATCTCGACGATCTGTGCGACGCCACCGAGGCGGCGATCACCGATGGCAACGGCTTCGGCTGGCTGCGGCCGCCTCAGCGCCGGGTGCTCGAAGGCTTTTGGCGCGGCGTGCTGCTGGTGCCCGGCCGCGACCTCATGGTCGGCCGCCTCGACGGCACCATCGCCGCCTCGGCGCAGTTCATCAGGCCGACGGCGAACCAGGAGGCCCGCGCCTTCGCAGGGACCATCTCGACCCATTTCGTGGCCCCCTGGGCGCGCGGCCACGGCCTCGCCCGCATGCTTATGGACGCGCTTGAGGAGACCGCCCGGGCGGAAGACTTCGCAATCCTCAACCTCGATGTGCGCGAGACCCAGACGGCGGCCATGCAGCTTTACGAAAGCTGCGGCTTCGAGTGCTGGGGGGTGGCGCCGTACTATGCCCGGGTGGACGACCGCATGATTGCCGGCCACTATTACGTCAAGCAATTGACCTGACGCGAAGCAGACCGGAACCTCGCCATGGCCTATGACGACAGCAACATTTTCGCCCTGATCCTAAGCGGCGACATCCCCTGCGACATGGTGTTCGAGGACGACCACGTGCTGGCGTTCCGCGACATCAATCCCCAGGCCGCGGTGCATATCCTGGTCATCCCCAAGGGCGCCTATGTGTCCATGGATGATTTCAGCGCCCAGGCCTCGGACGCCGAGATCGTCGCCCTTAACCGGGCCGTGGGCAAGATCGCCCGTGACGAAGGCCTGGTCGAGACCGGCTACCGCACCCTGGTCAACAACGGCGCCGCCGCCGGCCAGGAAATACCGCACCTGCATATTCACATTTTCGGCGGCCAGCCCTTGGGCCGCATGATCAAGCCGCTTCCGACGTAGGGCGGCACGGCAATTTATCGGGAGTACCTCCATGCGTAACATCATCAACTTTGTACTGGGATTCGTTATCGCCGTCGGGCTAAGCTCCGGCGCCTTTGCGGCGGAATTGGAAAACATGCTTTATCTCGAACTCAAGACCGGTCGCGTGACCATCGAACTGCGCCCCGACCTGGCGCCCAACCACGTGGCGCGCATCAAGGAACTCGCCCGCGAGGGCTTTTACGACGGCCTTAAGTTTCACCGCGTCATCGCCGGCTTCATGGCTCAGACCGGCGACCCCAAGGGCAACGGCACCGGCGGCTCGGGCCAGAATCTCGACGCCGAGTTTTCCGACGAACGCCACACTCGCGGCACTCTCTCCATGGCCCGGGCGCAGAATCCCAACAGCGCCGACAGCCAGTTCTTCATCGTCCTCAAGGACGCGCCTCATCTCGACGGCCAGTACACGGTGTGGG
>JAYGEF010000389.1:0-5815 GCA_046582535.1 Alphaproteobacteria bacterium | reverse complement strand
GGTCGGGTTACTTGTTCTCCTATTGCGCGGCCAGCGACCGCTTTTCCGTTCGAGGCAGTTTCGCCTATAGGGTGATAAATCTGTCCAAATGATGGTCAATGTCGCCGAACAGGCGGCCGATCATGCTGATCCGCTTGAAGTAGTGTCCCACCTTGTATTCATCGGTCATGGCGATGCCGCCGTGGAGCTGCACCGCCTCCTGGCCGACCAGCCGGCCGGCCCGGCCGATCTGCACCTTGGCCGCCGAAACACAACGCTTGCGCTCCTGATCGCCGTCATCGTCGATCCGCATGGACGCCACGTTGACCAGGCCGATGGACTCCTCACGGGCGACAAACATATCGACCATGCGGTGCTGCAGGGCCTGGAATTCGCCAAGTTTTTTGCCGAACTGCTCACGGGTCTTGAGGTATTCCAGGGTGGTGTCGTTGAGTACCGCCATGATCCCCAGGGCCTCGGCGCAAACTGCGGCGGTGGCTTCGTCAATGACCCGCTCGATAGCGCCAAGGGCCTGGTCTTCGGCGCCAAGTAAGGCATCCGTGCCAAGACGCACGCCATCGAAGCCGAGCTCCGCCGCGCGCTGACCATCCACCGTTGGATAGCCTCGCACATCGAGGCCATCGGCGCCTCGGTCAACCACAAACAGGGAGATACCGTCCTTGTCGCGGCGCTCGCCCGAAGTGCGGGCCGAGACGATCAGGGTGTCGGCGGTATCGCCGTTCAATACCACGCTCTTCTGGCCATTGAGAATATAGCCATCACCGTCCTTGGTCGCGGTCAGGGCGACATCGTGGAGATCGTAGCGCGACTGGGGTTCGGCATAGCCGAAGGCGAGAAGCTTGCTGCCTTCGGCCATGGCCGGCAGCAACGCCTGCTTCTGGTCTTCATTGCCGGCGTGACGGACGATGCCGCCGCCAAGGATTACCGACGGCAAGATCGGCTCGACCACCAAGCCGCGGCCCAGGGCCTCCATCAGCACCATGGTCTCGACACCGCCGCCTTCGGTGCCGCCGTAGGCTTCCGGCAGGGTGGCGCCAAGCCAGCCGAGCTCGGCGAAGGTCGCCCAGGTGTCGCGGTTGAAACCGTCGTCTCTGCGCGACGCAGCCTGGCGATGGTTGAAGTCGTAGTCGCGCTCGATGAAGCGTTCGACGCTCTCTTTTAAGAGCTGTTGGTCGTCTGACAGCGAAAAGTCCATGGTGGTAGTGTCCTGTCGAGAAATGGTGCGCGGCTAGAGGCCGAGCACAAACTTGCTCATGATGTTTTTCTGGATCTCGTTGGAGCCGGCGTAGATTGAGGTCTTGCGGTTGTTGAAGTACTGGGCCGCCTGGGGCGCCGCGTAATCGGGCCCGATGGGCGGCTCGTTGCGGCCTACCATATCGGGCGAGACGTAGGGGACGGCGTAGTGACCAACCGCCTCGAACAGCAATTCGGTGATGTTCTGCTGGACCTCGGTGCCGCGCAGTTTGAGCAGCGAGACCTCGGTACCCGGCTCCTCGCCGGCGTTGGCCGCGGAAATGTAGCGCAGCGCCGTATAATCCAGGGCCATGAGTTCAATTTCCGCGCTGGCGATGCGTTCGCGGAACCGTGGGTTCTCGATCAACGGCCGGCCGCCCGATTGCTCGGTGGCGGCGATCTCTTTGAGCTTGGCCAGCATGCGCTTGGAGCGCGGCACCTCGGCGGTCATGAAGCGTTCGTGGCTGAGCAGGAACTTGGCGTAGGTCCAGCCCATGTTCTCCTCGCCGATGCGGTTGGCCACCGGCACCCGGACATCCTCGAAGAACACCTGGTTGACCTCGTGGTCGCCCTCGATGGTGATGACCGGTCGGACGGTGATGCCCGGCGTATTGATGTCGATCAGCAGGAACGAAATACCGGCCTGGCGTTTGCCTTCGGTCGAGGTCCGCACCAGACAGAAAATCCAGTCCGCGTATTGTGCCCAGGTGGTCCACATCTTAGTGCCATTGACCACATAGTCGTCGCCGTCCTGAATAGCGCGGCAGCTCAGCGAGGCCAGGTCGGAGCCGGCGTTGGGCTCGGAATAGCCCTGACACCACCAGTCCTCGGCGGACAGGATACGGGGCAGGTAGTGAGCCTTTTGTTCGTCCGAGCCGTAGGCGATGATCACCGGACCAACCAGGTGGGTGCCGAAGGAATTGAGGCCCGGCGCATGGCCGTTCACCATCTCCTCGTCGAAGATATAGAACTGCATGGTGTCCCAACCGGTACCGCCATGCTCGGCAGGCCATGCCGGGGCGACCCAGCCCTTGGCATTCATGATGTCGTTCCAGCGCTGGATTTCGTCCTTGCCGTAGCCCCGGCCGTCGCGAACCTTGTCGCGAATGTCCTCGGGCAGGTTTTCGGCGACGAAGCTGCGCACGTCCTGGCGGAAGGCTTCGTCTTCAGGGTTGAGATTCATATCCATGATGATTCACCAGCAGAAAATTAGAGTGATCGTCGTTCAATGCTATGCAGGGCGGGCGGGTTATTCAATGCTCCAGGTCATAATCCGAGGACAAACTTGGTCATGATGTTTTTCTGAATTTCATTGGAGCCACTGTAGATCGAGACCTTACGGTCGTTGAAATAGGTCGCCGCCAACGGCGCCGCGTAATCCGGGCCGATAGGCGGCTCGTTCCAACCTTTGCTCAGAACCTCGGGCAAATGGGGGAAGGCATAATGGCCGACGGCTTCCATGGTCAGCTCGGAGAGACGCTGGCGCACCTCGCTGCCGCGCAGCTTGAGCAGCGACGCTTCGCTGCCCGGATGGTCGCCCTTGGCGGCGGCGGCGATGAACCGCAGGGTGGTGTATTCAAGCGCCATGATCTCGGTCTCGATCACGGCCATGCGCTCACAAAACCGTGTGTTCTCGATCATCGGCCGGCCGCCGGACTGCTCGTTGGCGGCGATGCGTTTGAGTTTCGCCAGCGCCCGCTTGGCGTTCGCCGTACTCGCGCTCATGAAGCGTTCGTGGCCGAGCAGCACTTTGGCATAGGTCCAGCCCTGGTTTTCCTCGCCGATCAGGTTGGCGGCGGGCACCCGGACATCTTCGAAGAACACCTGGTTGACCTCGTGGCCGCCCTCGATGGTGATCACCGGCCTGACCGTGATGCCAGGCGACTTCATGTCGATGAGCAGGAACGAAATGCCGGCCTGCTTTTTGCCTTCCGTCGAGGTCCGCACCAGGCAGAAGATCATGTCGGCCCATTGCGCCCAGGTGGTCCACATCTTGCTGCCGTTGACCACGTAATCGTCGCCGTCACGTATCGCGCTGGTGCTCAGCGACGCTAGATCGGAGCCCGAGTTGGGCTCGGAATAGCCCTGGCACCACCAGTCCTCGCCCGACAGGATGCGCGGCAGGTAATAGGCTTTTTGCGCGTCGCTGCCGAACGAGATCAGCACCGGGGCGAGCATCGGCGCGCCGAACGGGTTGAGGCCCGGAGCGTGGCCATTGATCATTTCTTCGTTGAAGATAAATATCTGGCTGGTACTCCAACCGGGTCCGCCATGCTCGACAGGCCAGGCCGGCGCGACCCAGCCCTTGGCGTTGAGAATTTCCGTCCAGCGCTGAATGTCCGCCTTGCCGATGGAAACGTCCTGGCTGACCTTGTCGCGAATATCGGCCGGCAGGTTTTCGGCGACGAAGGCGCGAATCTCTTGGCGGAACGCCTCGTCTTCGGGGCTTACCGTAAGGTCCATGGTGTTGTCCTCATAGCTCAAGCACGAATTTGGTCATGATGTTTTTCTGGATCTCGTTCGATCCGGCGAAAATCGAAATCTTGCGTTCATTGAAATACTGGGAGGCCAGCGGCGCCATGTATTCGGGGCCGACCGGTGGTTCGTTCCAGCCGTCGTCGAGCACGCCCGGCACATGGGGGAAGGCGTAGTGGCCGGCGGCTTCGAAGGCCAGTTCGGTCATCCGTTGGCGGATCTCGCTGCCGCGAAGCTTGAGCAGCGAGACCTCGGGGCCGGGATGGTCGCCGGCGTTGGCCGCCGCGATAAAGCGCAGCATGGTCTGCTCCAGGGCCATGAGCTGAATTTCCGTGTCGGCCAGGCGCTCGCGGAAGCGGCGGTCCTCGATCAGCGGCCGTCCGTTACTCTGTTCGGTGGCGGCGATGTCGGTGATGCGCCTGAGCATGCGTTTGGAGTAGGGCACCGAGGCGCTCATGAAGCGCTCGTGGCCGAGCAGCACCTTGGCGTAGGTCCAGCCCTTGTTCTCTTCGCCGATACGATTGGCCACGGGGACCCGCACGTTGTCGAAGAACACCTGGTTGACTTCGTGGCCGCCCTCGATGGTGATGATCGGCTGCACGGTGATGCCCGGCGTTTTCATGTCCATGAGCAGGAAGGTGATGCCGGCCTGTTTCTTGCCTTCGGTGGAGGTCCGCACCAGACAGAAAATCATATCCGCCCACTGGGCCGCCGTGGTCCAGGTCTTGCCGCCGTTGACCACGTAGTCATCGCCGTCGCGCACCGCCCGGGTGGTCAGGGACGCCAGATCCGAGCCGGCGTTGGGTTCCGAGTAGCCCTGGCACCACCAATCCTCGGCCGACAGGATGCGCGGCAGGTAGTGGGCCTTCTGCTCATGGTTGCCGAAGGCGATGATGACCGGTCCGACCATGGCGACGCCGAACTGATTGAGGCGCGGCGCGTGGGCGAGCACGCACTCCTCCTCGAAAATATAGATCTGGATGGTGCTCCAGCCGGTGCCGCCGTGTTCCACCGGCCAGGCCGGCGACGACCAACCCTTGGTGTGGAGAATCCGGGTCCAGCGCTGAATGTCGTCGGCGACGATGCGCTGGCCGTTTTCGCCTTTTTCGCGGATGTCGGCCGGCAGGTTATCGGCGATGAAGGCGCGGGCTTCGGCGCGGAAGGCTTCTTCTTCGGGGCTGAAAGACAGGTCCATCACGAAAGCCCCAACATGAATTTCGACATGATATTGCGTTGAATCTCGTTGGAGCCGCTGAAGATCGAAATCTTGCGCTCGTTGAAAAACTGCGGCGCCGCCAGGGCAGCGTATTCCGGGCCGATGGGCGGTTCGTTGGAGCCCAGGATATCGGCTTCCGGCGTATAGGGCATGGCGTAGTAGGCGGTCGCCTCCAGGATCATCTCAAGGATGTTCTGGCCCATTTCGCTGCCCCGGATTTTGAGGAACGAGACCTCGGTGCCGGGCTCGTCGCCGGCATGGGCGGCGGCGACGAAGCGCTGGGTCGAGTAGTCCAGGGTCATGAGATCGATTTCGAGCCCGGCCAGTTTCTCGCGAAAACGCCGGTCCTCGATCAGCGGCCGGCCGCCCGATTGCTCGGCGGCGGCGATCTTCTTGAGCCGCGCCATCAAGTGTTTGGCGCGCGGCACCCCGGCGACCATCAGGCGCTCGTGACTGAGCAGTACCTTGGCGTAGGTCCAGCCCTCGTTCTCCTTGCCCACCAGGTTTTCCGCCGGCACCCGCACGTCGTCGAAGAACACCTGGTTGACCTCGTGGGCGCCCTCAATGGTGATCACCGGCCGGACTGTAATGCCCGGCGTGGTCATGTCCATGAGCAGGAACGAAATGCCGGCCTGCTTCTTGCCCTCGGTGGACGTCCGCACCAAACAGAAGATCATGTCGGCCCAGTGGGCCTCGGTGGTCCACATCTTGGTGCCGTTGACCACGTATTCATCGCCTTCGCGGATGGCGCGGCAGCTCAGGGCCGCCAGGTCGGAGCCGGCGTTGGGCTCAGAATAGCCCTGACACCACCAGTCCTCGCAGCTCAGGATGCGCGGCAGGTAGCGCGCCTTTTGTTCGTCCGAGCCGAAGGCGATGAGCACCGGCGCCACC
>JAYGEF010000359.1:0-2291 GCA_046582535.1 Alphaproteobacteria bacterium | reverse complement strand
CCTCAGGACGCGGCGATCATGAAGGGGGCGTTGTTGCGGCCCGGCGCGCCGGGTGTCACGTAGGCTTCAAGTTCCACCGTGCTTTCGCTGAGCGGGTATTCGATCATGGCTTCCTGGTAGAGCCGGACGGTGCCGCTAGGCGCGTCGAAGCTGGCGCCGACGAAGCACCAGATGCGTTCCGACAGGGCCAGGCCGGTGCTGACCATCCGCGCCGCGCCGGGGCCGTCGCCGATTATCAGGGCCAAAGCGCCGTCATCGTCGATCATCAGGGCATAGCCGGTCTCGTCTTCCTCGGACCATTTGCCGAGGATGACCTGACGTCCGAGGGTCGGCGTGGTCGGCCAGATCATCGCCTGGAGGGTGAAACTTTCGAGAGCGTCGAACGGCGCGGCGTCGTCGATCACCGCGTAGGAGCCGGCGTAAGTCTCCTGCCAGCGGCCGTCGTAATCGCCGCTGACGGGCGTATCGATGACCTCTTCCTTGGTGCCCGAGCCTTGCGGGTGATGGTCGCAGGAAATCAGCCGCACGATGTCGGCGCGGTAGCGCGGGATATCATCGGCGGTGACCTTGAAATTGATCACCTCGCCGGGCGCGACGCTGATTTGATCGGCGTAGCCGACAATGCGCTTTTTCATGGTTACTTCTCCCCCACCAGTCGTCGGATCAATCGAGATCCTCGCCGGTCAAAATCTTCCAGCGAATTTTGAAGACGCCCCATTCGGCATCTTCGATGCTGTTATAGGTCACGCCCTCGATAACCTTGGGCGGCGCGCCGCGAACCCCGGTGAGCTGCGCCAGCTGCCATTCCTCATAGGGCTTGGTACAGATCAGAATATGCTTGGCGGGAAAACGCTCGCCGCGCACGACGTTCATCATCTTCTGCAATTCAACGCTTTGATGGCCGACCGGCGTCTTGCGGAATTCCGCGACCAGGTCCTTGCGGCTGGCATCGATGGTTGTCATGGCCCCGCTCCTTTATTTGACGCAGCCTAGCCCATGGCCGGGCTCCATAGCTACACCGTCGCGCGCTCGCGCTTGAAGGGCACCTCTCCCGGCGCCGCCTCGTCGAGGCCTTGGGCATAGCCATGGCCGCCATGGACGGCGGCGGCGATGGAGCCCGGCGCCAGACAATCGCCAACCCGTGTCACCGATTTTATGCCGGCCGCCGCCAGGGCCGCCGCGTCGGATTTGAGGGCGTAGTAGAGGCCATCGTCGGGTATGCGCGCCGTAACCATGACCAGCGACGCCGCCGGCCGCCGGCTGGCGGCATCGCCGTACACCGCCGCCAGCCCGACGCCGTCGTCGTCAAAGCCGGTCACCACATGATTGGTCACCACATCGACAGCGGCCGCCACCAGGGCATTGTTCACCCGATCTATTTCTTCGCTGTAATCGGCCCAGGGCGAAGCCTCGCCGGCGCTGGTCACCAGGGTAACCTGACGGCCGGTCGCCGCCAGGGTCTCGGCGATCACGCCGCCCATGTAAACGTGGTCGTCGTCGAACACCACCACCGGGCCAGGGATGTCGATACCGGCCATGACGTCGTCGGGGGTAAACACAGTGGCCCGGTCGTGACCGGCTATGGGGTCGCTGTACGAACGCCCGACCCCATCCCCGCGCCATTGGCTGCCGGTGGCGATCACCACATGGGGAAAGCCGTATTCAAACACCTGATCGGCGTCGAGACGGCTGCCGAAGAACATTTCCACATTGGCCATTTTGCGGATCTGGTGGACCCGCCATTCGCGCACCCGGGCCCATTCGGCGAGGCCGTGCAGAGCACTCTCGGCGCTGACCCGGCCGCCGGGAGTCTCGGCAGCCTCGGCCACAGTGACCCCGTAGCCGCGCTGGCCCAACGCCCGCGCCGCCTCGAGCCCAGCCGGACCGGCGCCGACCACCAGGACCCGGTCGTCGGACTTCTTGGCGGCGATGGTCTCGGGGTGCCAGCCACGGCGCCACTCCTCGCCCATGGCCGGGTTCTGAGTGCAGCGCAGAGGCACCCCGGCGCGGTCGCTGGCGATGCAGACATTGCAGCCGATACATTCGCGGATGTCGTCTTCGCGGCCCTCTTTGATCTTATTCGGCAGGAACGGATCGGCGATGGAGGGGCGCGCGGCGCCGATCATGTCGAGCCGGCCCTGGGTGATCTGTCGAACCATGACGTCCGGCGCGGTAAAGCGCCCGACACCGACCAGGGGCTTAGTGGTCATGGCCTTGAAGCCGTCGTAATAAGGCTCGTTCCAGCCCACCTTGTTGGCGAACCGCGAAACCCCGGCCTCGAGGGTGTAGTC
>JAYGEF010000314.1:0-2671 GCA_046582535.1 Alphaproteobacteria bacterium | reverse complement strand
TTGCGATGCAAGGCATCGCGGCGACAGGCGCGCCTAGCCGAAAACCACGGGAAACCGTCTCTATGGGCCTTTATCACCGCAGATTGGTATGCTAGCTTCCGCCGCGCGCCGCAAGGCATTCCGATTTCCGCATCAAAATTCATCGAGTTTCAGCCATGAAGATCAACGGCAACGCCATCCGTCCCGGCAACGTCATCGAGCACAACGGTCGCATCTGGCAGGCGGTCAAGATCCAGCACACCCAGCCCGGCAAGGGCGGCGCCTACCTGCAGGTCGAGCTCAAGGACATGCGCAGCGGCACCAAGCTCAACGAACGTTTCCGCGCCGCGGAGACCGTCGAGCGTGTGCGCCTTGACGACGCCGAGTACCAGTTCCTCTTCGCCGACGACGATCAGTTCACCTTCATGGACACCGAGACCTTTGATCAGATCACCCTCGACCGGGCGATCATCGGCGACCAGGCGGTCTACCTTCAGGACGGCACCACGGCGACGGTGCAAAGCTATGAAGGCGAGCCACTGACCGTGGTCCTGGCTGAAACCGTGATCCTCGAGGTGAGCGAAACCGAGGCGGTGATCAAGGGCCAGACCGCGTCCGGCTCGTTCAAGCCGGCGATCCTCTCCAATGGCGTGCGCACCATGGTGCCGCCCCATATCGCCATGGGCACTCGGGTGGTCATCAGCACCGCTGACGGCACCTACCGCGAACGCGCCAGGGACTAGCCCCGATGGCCCGGCGTTCCCCCAACATCACCGTTATGGTCCAGGCCGCCTACAAGGCGGCCCGCAAGCTGGTGCGCGATTTTGGCGAGGTCGAAAACCTCCAGGTGTCGAAGAAAGGCCCGGCTGATTTCGTCACTGCCGCCGATATTCGGGCCGAAAAGATTTTGCGCTCCGAATTGCAGCGGGCGCGGCCGGCCTACGGCTTTCTGCTTGAGGAAGGCGGCGTGGTCGAAGGCCAGGACACCGACCAGCGATGGATCGTCGACCCCCTCGACGGCACCCTCAATTTCCTCCATGGCATTCCCCACTTCTGCATCTCCATCGCTCTTGAGCAGGATGGCGATATCCTCTGCGGCGTAATCTACGATCCCCTGCGCGACGAGTTGTTCTGGGCCGAGCGTGGCACCGGCGCCTTTTTCAACGACCACCGCATGCGGGTCTCGACCCGCAGCCGTCTCGACGAAGCGGTGTTTTGCACCGGCATACCGCACGGCGACCGCGAGGGCCGCGACACATACCTCGCCCAGCTTGAGCGGGTGTCCGGGAGCATCGCTGGTGTGCGGCGCACGGGCTCGGCCGCGCTCGATCTCGCCTATGTGGCCGCCGGCCGTTTTGACGGCTTCTGGGAGCCGGCGCTCAAGCCGTGGGATTTCGCCGCCGGGATGGTCATGATCCGCGAGGCTGGGGGCTATATTACCAACTTCAATGATCGCCCCGTGGACTACGAGCAAGGCGACGTGATGGCCGCCAACGACCGCCTCCATGGCGAGTTAAAAACCTTGCTGGCAACGGCAAAGTCCGACTGAGGTCGTCGCCGGCACGACTGATCACTCTGGCCAAGATGGTTGTTAAGGCCTTGATTGTGGGATATTGTTTCGCGCTGTACGTCCGGTTGGTGATTGCCGGAAAATCATCGGCGGCGACAGCGGAATGGGAATAGTTATGACTGGCCAACACGACAAATCCCCTGGCAATACCCTGCAATGGCGCAACCATTGGCGGCTTACACTGACTGCGGCCACCATCCTGGCTGGCGGTGCGCTCACCGCGCCGGGCCCGGCGCTGGCGCAGACCGTATTCCTCGGCGGCAGCGGTCAGTCACCGGTTACCGTTAATCTCGGCGCCCTCAATCAGCTTGGCGGCGGCTACGCCATGGGTATGTCCATGGATCCGCCGGGCACGCCACTCCGCTCGGCTTATGTGTTCCAGGAGTTGACGCCGCCCGCCGCTCCAGTGGCGGCAACCGTAACGACGCCGACCATTACCGCCACCACCCTGCAGACAGTTCCCGAGCCGGCGCCACTGTTCCAGCCGCTTGCCGTGCCCGAGCCCCTTCCGGTTCCCGAACCCTTGCCCGTCCTCACAGTTGAGCCGGCTGAGAGCCTGCCGGTTCCCGAGCCCCTGCCGACGGTCACTGCCGAACCGGTGCCGGAACCCGAGCCCGAAACAATTACCACCCTGACATTTGAGCCGCCGCCCTTGCCGGAGCCCGAGCCAGTTCCCGAACCGGTGGCCCTGCCCGAGCCCGAGCCGCTACCTGAACCCGAGCCTCTACCCGAACCGGAACCGATTGCCGCGCCGGAACCCGAGCCCGAAACCGAGATCGCCGCCCTGTCGCCCGCCGAGTCCGCAGCGCCGCTGCCAGGCGATACCCTGCGCATTGAGTTTACTGGTGATTCCGCCGACCTGCCGATCGGCACCGACAGCAACCTGAGCGCCCTGGCCGAAAAGCTGCTGGCCAACGAGAACCTGCGGGCCCAGGTCAAGGCCTATGCCGGATCGTCCACCGGCAGTGCCAGCGCGGCGCGGCGTTTATCCTTGTCGCGCGCCCTGGCGGTTCGCTCGGTGCTTATCGAACTTGGCGTACGCAGCACCCGGATCGACGTGCGCGCCCTGGGCGACAGAAACGAAGGCGGCCCGCCCGAGCGCGTTGATGTCCTCCTGGTCAG
>JAYGEF010000224.1:0-4843 GCA_046582535.1 Alphaproteobacteria bacterium | reverse complement strand
CGGCCGCATGGGCAGCCACATGTGGGGTTGCCAGAACCACGGGGTCGAGGCAGAGATCATCACCCTGGGCAAACCCATCGGCGGCGGCTTGGCACTTGGCGCTGTGGTCACCACGCCGGAAATCCTCGGCTCGTTCACCGAGAAGACCGGCTACTTCAGCACCTTCGGCGGCAACCCGGTGGCCTGCGCCGCGGGCAGCGCCGTGCTCGACGTCATCGAGGACGAGGAGTTGTTGAAAAATGCCGTGGAAACAGGCGACTACCTACGACGCGGCCTGCAGGTCCTGGCCCAGCGCCATGCCATAATCGGCGACGTGCGCGGCACCGGCATGATCGCCGGGGTCGAGATGGTCCGCGATCGCGCTACCCAGGAACCGGCCCGGGAAGAAACCAAGCGGATCATCAACGGCATGAAGGACAAGGGCGTGCTGGTCGGCCGCGAGGGCTACAACAACAACGTCCTCAAAATCCGCCCGCCCATGGTCTTCAAGCCGGAAAACGCCGACACCCTGATCAAGGCCCTCGACGAGGTACTCAGCGAGCTCTGATAATTAAGGTGACAGGGTATTTAATTAATTAAATACCCTGTCACGTTAATTACGGTTCACCGTCGCCAGGACGCCGCCGATGGCAATGAAGGTGCCGCCGGCGATGCGGTTGAACCAGCGGCCGTTGGCGCCGATCCACGGGGCAACCTTCTGGGCGGTGCCGGCGAGGACGATCTCGTAGATCGATTCGATGACGGCGAAGGTGCTGCCCATGATGACGAACTGGATCAACCAGGGCGCCGCCGGGTCCATGAACTGGGGCAGGAACGCGGCGAAGAAGATCAGCGCCTTGGGATTGGATACGGCGACCAGGAAGCCCTGGCTGCACAGTTTCCAGGGGGTGCTGTCGCGGTCCGGGGTCGCGCCCTCACCGGCGGCGATATGGGGCGCGGGCGCGCGCCAGGTCTTGATGCCGAGATAGACCAGATAAGCCGCGCCGATCCATTTGGCGATGGTGAAGGCGGCCTCCGAGGCCGCCAGCAGCGCTCCCATGCCGGCCATGGAAGCGGCAATCACCAGGAGAAAACCGGTGATCGCGCCGCAAATTGTCGCCACCGTGCGCCGCGCGCCGAAACGCATGCCGTGGGTTATGGAGAGCAGGCCGTTGGGCCCCGGCGTCAGGGACAGGCCGACCGTGGCCACAGCGTAGACCATCCAGAGGACCGGGTCCATTACTTGCCCTTCTGCAGCCGTGCCCAGCTGTCGCGCAGACCGACCGTGCGGTTGAACACCGGGCGATCAGGCGTGGCGTCCGGGTCGAGGCAGAAATAGCCCTGGCGCTCGAACTGCACCGGCTCGCTGGAGTTGGTGCCGGCCAGGGCGGGCTCAAGCTTGCAGTCATCAAGAACGGTGAGCGAATCCGGGTTGAGGTCGTCCAGGATATCGCCATCGGCGCCGGGCTCGGGCGCGGCGAACAGGTGATCGTAGAGCCTGACTTCCGCCGCCGCCGCATGGGCCACTGAGACCCAGTGCAGGGTCGCCTTGACCTTGCGGCCGTCGGGGGCATCGCCGCCCCTGGTTTCCGGATCGTAGGTGCAGCGCAGCTCGACCACCTCGCCGGCGGCGTCCTTGATGACCTCGTTGCAGGTGATGAAGTAGGCGTAGCGCAGGCGCACCTCGCGGCCCGGCGACAGACGGAAGAACTTCTTCGGCGGGTCCTCCATGAAGTCCTCGCGCTCAACCCACAGCTCGCGCCCGAAGGGCACCTGGCGGGTACCGGCGTCCGGGTCGCCCGGATTGTTGATGGCGGTCAGGGTCTCATCCTGGCCTTCGGGATAGTTGTCGATCACCACCTTGAGCGGCCGCAGCACGGCCATGCGGCGCTCGGCGGTCTTGTTGAGCAGCTCGCGAATGCAGTGCTCGAGCAGGGCGATCTCGATCATGTTTCCCGATTTGGCGACGCCGATGCGACCACAGAAGTCGCGGATTGCCGCCGCTGGCACGCCACGCCGGCGCAGACCGCTGATGGTCGGCATGCGCGGGTCGTCCCAGCCCTTGACCACGCCTTCCTCGACAAACTGGATCAGGCGGCGCTTGGACAGCACCGTATGGGTCAGGTTGAGCCGGGCGAACTCATATTGCTTCGGCACATGAGCCACCGGAAGGTTGTCCACACACCAGTCATACAGCGGCCGGTGGTCTTCGAATTCGAGCGTGCAAAGGGAGTGGGTAACGCCCTCGATGGCGTCCGACTGGCCATGGGCGAAATCGTAGGTCGGATAGATGCACCAGGCATCGCCGGTACGCGGGTGGTTGGCATGGAGGATGCGGTAGATCACCGGGTCGCGCATGTTCATGTTGCCCGACGCCATATCGATTTTGGCGCGCAGCACCCGGGCGCCGTCTTCGAACTCCCCGGCCCGCATGCGGCGAAACATATCGAGATTCTCGGCCACCGTGCGGTCGCGATAGGGGCTGTTACGACCGGGCTCTGTCAGGGTGCCGCGGTATTCGCGGATTTCCTCGGGCGTCAGATCGTCAATATAGGCGTGGCCACCCTCGATGAGGTGCTCGGCCCAGGCGTAGAGGGTCTCGAAATGGTCCGACGCGTGATACAGATAGTGGCCCCAGTCAAAGCCCATCCAGCGCACGTCTTCCTCGATGGCGTCGATGTACTCGTGCTCTTCCTTGACCGGATTGGTGTCGTCGAAGCGCAAGTGGCAGCGCCCGCCAAACTCAGCCGCGACGCCGAAATTGAGGCACATGGACTTGGCGTGGCCGATGTGGAGATAGCCGTTGGGCTCCGGCGGAAACCGGGTCACCACCGCGGTCTCGCGGCCGGCGTCGAGGTCGGCGCGGACGATGTCGCGGATGAAATCCCGCGCGCCGTCTTCGGTCGGGGTGTCGTTGTCGCTCATGATTTTAGGTCCCGCTCTCTGGTCCGCGCCCTTGTAAGGCAAAAGCCGGGCGGGTGGAAGCGCGCGCCTCAAGCGCCGCTGCCGACCACCGCGATGGCTTCAATTTCGATCAACAGGTCGGGGTGAACGAACGCCGGAGCGCCGACCACCGAACTGGCCGGGATTTTGTTGGGAAAGGCTTCGGCGCGGATCTCGGAGAAGACCTTGAAATCCTTCACGTCGACCAGGAACACCAGAATTTTGACCACGTCGTCCATGGTCGCCCCGGCCTCGGCCAGCACCGCGCGGAGATTGTCGAACACCGCCCGGGTTTGGGCCGCCACATCACCGACGCCTATAATGTCCCCATCCGCCGACAACGCCACCTGACCCGAGGTATAGACCGTCTCTCCCACCTGGATTCCGGGGGTGACGCGGATGGCCTCGGTCCAGGTCCATCCGGGATTGAGTTCGATCCGCTTGGTCATCGGCAGTCTCCTCGTACGTTTATGTGTTTTACCAAGAAAAGCCTAGCACGGGCGGTGCGGGAACGTTATATCATCGGGTCACGGGTAAGGCCGGGGCATTCGGTGCGGATTAAGTAACGGATATCGAAGCCATGGCCACGAGAGACGTCTATGAGCGGGTCGCCGGTTGGTACGATCTGCTCGACTTCTATTTTGAATACGCACGGTACCGGGCGATACGCCGCGAGCTGTCTGCCGGCGTTAGCGGCCGGGTGCTCGACGCCGGCGTCGGCACTGGGCGCAATATGGCGTTCTACCCGGCCCATGGCGAGATGACCGGCATCGATCTGAGCCCGGCCATGCTGCGCCGCGCCGAACGGCGCCGCGACCGCGATGGCGTCACGGTCGAGCTTCGCGAGGCTGACGTCTGCGCCACCGGCTTTCCCGACAACCACTTCGACACGGTAATCGCCAGCTTCCTGTTCTGCGTCCTCGACCACGACCTGCAACAGCCAGCGTTGTGTGAGCTGGCGCGCATCTGCAAACCGGGCGGCGAGATCAGGCTGCTCGACTACACCCTCTCCGAGAGGCCCTTGCGCCGCGCCGCCATGAAAGCCATGGCGCCCTGGGTAAACTGGCTCTACGGCGCCGGATTCGACCGCAACACCAAGGACCACGTCACGGCCAGCGGCCTCGACCTGACCGAGAGCCGCTACGTCTATCACGACGTCATCGAACTTCTGATCGTCAGACCCGCCGCCTAACGCGGGTTTCGCGGTGGAAGATGTAGAGGCCGGAGCCAATCACCAGGGTCGCGCCGAGGAGCATCCAGCGGTCGGGCAGGTCGCCCCAAATGAGGAAACCGAACAGCACCGCCCAGATGACATTGGCATAGCGGAACGGCGCCACCAGGCCGGCCTGGGCCAGACGGAAGGCCTCGATGAGCAGGTATTGAGCGGCGCCGATGAGAAAGCCCGAAAGCACCAGCAACCCCATATCGCCGAGGGCCGGCATCCGCCAGCCCATGGTGAAGGTGGTCAGTCCGGCCAGGGTGACGCCAAGCGTGGTGTAGCAGAGGATGCCGACCGAGGTTTCAGTGACCGCCACCGTCGCCGTCAGGCGCCGGGTGATGATGTCGCGGAAGGCGCTTAACAGGGCGCCGACCAGGGGCAGCAGCGCGATCCAGTGCAGCGTCTCGCTGCCCGGCCGGAACATCACCAGGATGCCGGCAAAACCCACCAGCACCGCCGACCAGCGCCGCCAGCCCACCGGCTCGCCGAGCAACGGCACCGCCAGGGCGGTAAGAAATAGCGGCCCGGCGAAGGCGATGGAAACCACGTCGGCCAGGGGCATGACCGTGAGCGCAACCAGATAGAACACCGTCGAAATGACGGTCAGCAGGGCCCGTGCGGTCTGGGCCCCGATGTGATGGATGGCAAGCGCCGACACGCCGCCCATGCGCCAGGCGATCAGAGCCACCGGGATGAACACAA